>JAUXOH010000255.1 GCA_030682505.1 Candidatus Didemnitutus sp.
CCTCTTCGGCGATCAGCGTCACTGCCGCCGATTTCTCCGGCGATAGCGTCCGCCCAAAGGAAGCCAGGGCGGAGCGCAGATGGCGCTGCTGTGAGGGACCTCGCGTTTTTCGCGCGAGGTATTCTTCCGTAAGGGCTTCCCACGTAACATCATCGGCTTCACGGTAGGTATTGACCACGTGCCGCAGCAACTTGGCCGGATTATTGGTGAGCAACTGCAAAGCAGCTGCGAGTTTGAGTGTATCTTCATCAGTCACCCTCGAAGATAGAAAGGTCTCCCGGGCGAGGACGTCGGGAAGGCCAGCAGAGAACGATATTTGGGCGAGAAAGGCCCATTGATAATTTCCGAAGAAATTGAAGACCAATACGATAACGAATCCGATGGGCGAATTGAGCCAAAAGGTTTGGGAAATGGGCCCCTTTGCGACGGGGCCACGAACCTAGCTGGCGTGCGGCAACTCCACCCGGGGCAATTGCAGTCTAGTTGGGATCTTCTGGCTCTGCTCCGGCATCAGGTGACCGGTTTCGGTCCCTGTTTGGGAAAACGGCAGACGCTTGGGCTGGATGGACCAAAAAACCCGAGTGTCGGCCGCAGACCACGAGACCAAATCACAGTAGTGTTTTCTGAGCATGGTCTCGCTGTTGCCGAGGACGTTTGCCGCCACTGCATAGGAGGCACCGGGAGCGTGGACCATGGCTGTGGCCGCGGTGTGGCGCAGCACATCGTGCGACAAGCTGAATAGCTGGCGAATTTCCGCGATGCGGCGGTCTGCTTGTGTCGGCGACAGTTGCTGCGGCCACAAGCCCCGCGTGATTGGGTAGGCGGAGAGCCATGCGCGAAGCGGACCGCAGTCATTCAGCCGGAGCGTTCGCTTGGAATGGAGGCCACGCCGACCTTTGCCCTGCACGCGAATGGCATCCACACCGACGACGCCACGACCGGCGACAATGTCTTCGTGCAACCGCCGCGCTTCGCCCTCGCGCACATCGGGACGGAGACCCGCAAAAATGCAGAGAGCAAAGTAGCCGGCGAACTCGGGGTGCTGCGACTCGACGTGCGCCATCAGCGCCGCGGCCTGCGCCGGAGTGAGCGCGATGGGGTCGGGATGTTCGACAACTTTGTGTTCCACTGCCGCGAGAGGCGATCGGACACAGTAGCCCTTTTTCACTGCGTGTTTGAACGCCGCACCAAGGTGAAAAAACCGCTCGTTCCAGGTCTTCGGCGCCGCGTCCTTCCACCGATCCAGGAAATCCATGGCGTCAGCTTCGGTCACGAGCGACACCGCCGCCGCCTTGTCCGCTGACAACGATTTGCCGAAGTCGGTCAGGGTGTAGGCAAGATGCCTCTGCTGGGAGGCGGACCGCTTGCGCAGGCGCAGATATTCCGACTGAAGTGTTGCCCAGGAAACGTCCGCGACGTCTCGATAGTTGGCCGCCAGAAACCGCAACGCGCGGCTTGGGTCGCAATTCAAGAGGCGCAGTGCGCCCCGCAGTTGATCGACTTCGGTGTCTTGCCCCGAACAGGATGGCAGGTGTGAGTTTTCCAAGGCCAGTTTGTCGGGCCTGATTTCACAACCATCTATCCTCCAATTAATTGTAAGTGGAGGTGCGGGGCGGAATCGAACCGCCGAATAGAGCTTTTGCAGAGCTCGGCCTTACCACTTGGCTACCGCACCGAAACAAAATCGGCCCGCAACTTGGGCCAAGTCTTGGGCCTGCGCAAGAACTGAAATTCTGCTCTTAGGCGGAGAGTTGCCGACCCCCGCCGACGCGAATCGTGAAGCTGAAGGTCGAGCCCTTGCCGACGTCACTTTCGACCGAAATCTTGCCGCCCATCATCTCGGTCAGGCGCTTGCAAATATCGAGACCCAGGCCCGTTCCGCCGAACTTGCGGGTGGTGGAGGCCTCCGCCTGCACGTAGGGCCTAAAAAGTCTGGCGACCTGTTCGGATGACATGCCGGAGCCGGTATCGACGATGGAAAACTTCAGGTCGATCGCGGCGGAATTGTCGCTGATGGGCAGTTGGGTGAGGTGGATGGCGACGGTGCCGGCGCGGGTGAATTTCACCGCATTGCCGACCAGGTTGATCAGGATCTGCCGGAGACGGTAAACATCGCCCACCACGGTTTCCGGAACTTCCGGAGAGATGAGCGTATCGAGTGTCAGACCCGAGAGAGTGGCTTTGGGAGCAAAGAAGGCGATGACCTCTTGAATGCAGGTGCGCGGAGAATAGGGTTCGTTTTCGAGTTCGATCTTGCCGGCTTCGATCTTGGAGAAATCAAGAATGTCGTTGATCAAAAACAGCAGCGAGTCGCCGCTGTTGCGAATCAGGGTGACGTATTCGCGCTGCTCGGCGTCGAGTTTGGTGTCGCTGAGAATCTCGGCGAAGCCGATGACGCCACTGATCGGATTGCGGATTTCGTGACTGACGATGGCGAAGAATTCGCCCTTGGCGCGGTTGGCGGCCTCGGCGGCATCTTTGGCGCGCAAGAGAACCACCTCGGCCATCTTGCGCGCGGTGATGTCGTGGCCGACGGCTTGGTATTCGACCACGCCATGATTTTCGTCGTGAATTTCGCGGACGATCCATTGCAGCCAGGTCGTGCCGTTGGCACCCTTGATTTCTTGTTCGTAGGTCTGAGCGGCTGGATCGTCTTTCCACGGCAAGCGCTCGCTGGTGGCTTGTCCGCTGAAAGGTTGACCGAGGAGCTCGGTGCGTTTGCGTGCGAAAAAGCGACAATAGGCGCCGTTGACGAAAATCAGGGTGAAATCGGGTCGGTAGCGACAAATCAAATCGAACTGATCCTCGACAATGCCGCGGTAGCTGGCTTCGACGCGTTGGAGCGACCGGGCCATGCGTTCGATTTGGCGGGCGAGGCCGATGATTTCATCGTGGCCAATATCTTCGCTGGCGACCGTGTCAGCGCTGAGGGCGCCGTAGTCATCTTCACTTTGGACGGCTTTGGCTTGGTTTCCGAGAGCGCGAACCCGTTGGAGAATGGTGACGTCCCATAGGTAACCGCTCAACACCAACAAGACGCAGCCAATGATGGCCAATGAAATGATGTAATAGTTCGACCCGAGTTTCTCCCGCACGTCGTCTTGCAAGACGATCGCCGAGAGAGCGGCCACAAGGCTACCCACCAAAGCCCACACCATCCAAGATTTACGCAGGTTCCCCATAAGCACCGCACGCTAATCCAAAGGACGCACGGCTGTCTATTTGATTTTCACTCCAGTTTCATCTTCCGGCTGCAAGTGATGCAACGGTGGCAGGCTCTTTAGGGCTGGCCAAATCAGCGCCACGACGCCAGCGGCGACAATGCTGCCGACTCCCCCCAAGGTCGTGGCCAGCACCGGTCCGACCAAAGCGGCGACCAGCCCCGCGCGGAGGGCCGAAATTTCATTGGAGGAACCGATAAACAGCTGATTCAC
>JAUXOH010000257.1 GCA_030682505.1 Candidatus Didemnitutus sp.
TCTCTTCGCCACCCACGGATCGCGCCTTGCCGGGCTCGTCACCGAAGCACCGACCAACCCCCTGCTGCAATGCGCCGACCTCGCGGCCGTCGCCACCCTGGCCCGACGGCACGGGGTGCGCGTGATCTGTGATCCGTCAATCGCGTCACCGCTGAATGTGAATGTGCTGCCGCATGCCGACATCGTGGCGTGCAGTCTGACAAAGTATGTTTCGCACGAAGGCGACGTGATGGCGGGCATGGCGGTGGTCAATTCCGCCGGCACCGATGCGGCCCAGTTGGAGGCGCTCCTGCCGACCTTCATCGACGTCCCCTATGCGCGTGATCTGGCGCGGCTGGCCGCGGAGATCAGCTCGGCTGAAGAAGTCGTTGAGCGGATCAACGAAAACACCCCGCAGGTCGTGGCCTTCCTGCAACAGCATCCGGCAATCGACCGTGTCTGGTGGTCGCTGCAAAGTGCGACCGTCGGCAACTATCGTCAGATCGCCTGCACGCCCGACGCGGTGGGCGCGGTGGTGTCGTTTACCCTCCAAGGTCCGCTCACGTCCTTCTACGACCGCGTCGCACTGCCCAAGGGACCGAGCTTCGGCATGGCGACGACGTTGCTCTGCCCTTATCTCTACCTCGCCCATTACGATTTGTTGCCGCACCGCAGCACGAGCACGGAGCTGGCCGACGCGGGCATCCCGCCGGAACTGATCCGCCTCTCGGTCGGGGCCGAGCCGGCCGCCGAGATCATCGCCGCCCTGGCGGCGGCGTTGGACTGAGGAGCGTAGAGACCGGGTGGGGGTGACGCGCTGGCCGCGCCGCGTTGCGCGACGAGCGCGCAACCTACAGGATAGCCGAAAAGAATGGAGCGAACAAAGGGGGTACTTCTGATCGGGGTTGGCGGCTTGGCCAGAGTGAGCCGACGCCATTTCGCACTCGCTCCGCTCAAGCCAAACGGTTGAGTTCGGCGGTTCATGTCCCACCCGGATTCCGTTGTCGAAGAAGCTCCGTGGCGCGTCGGTCTGCACAGCGCCCGCGCCACCGCATTGCCTGGTCTGGTGCTGATCACCGCGGCCGGGCTCGTGGTCGCCGCCTACTATTTCAGTCCGCCGGTGCATGCGGCGTTGGAGGCCTTCGCCGCCTTCCGCATCCGCGGAGGTTTTCTTTACTCGGCCCTGACGACCGCCTTCTTCGCCGGGCTCATCCCTTTCCTCTACCTCCACTTTCACCCCGGAACGGTCGCGCGGCATCCTTGGCCGCACGTGATCTTCTTCGTCGTCTTTTGGGGTTACAAGGGTGTCGAGATCGACCTCCTCTACCGCGTGCAGGCCCTGCTGTTCGGCGACCAGGTAGATTGGCTGACGATCACCAAGAAGATGCTGGTCGATCAGTTGATCTATAATCCCTTCATCGCCGCTCCCTATGGTCTCCTGCTCTACGCATGGAAGGACGCGGGCTTCCGCTGGGCCGCGCCGCTGGCGGATTTTCGCGCGCCGCGCTGGTTCTGGCGTCGGGTGTTGCCCGTGATGATCGCCGTCTGGGGCGTTTGGGTGCCTTCCGTGTGTCTCATCTACGCCTTGCCCCTCGCCCTGCAGCTGCCGCTCAATTCCCTCGTGAACACCTTTTGGGTCATTCTTTTCTCGCTCATCACGCTGCAACAAAATCGTCCGGCGGAGGCGGCTTAGTTCCAACAGCCTATGGCGGACGCGCCGCCGTTCTGCTAGGCTCGCGGCTCGCGCGATGAACTCCCCCGCTCCTTCAGCCTCGGCAACCCGTCTCCCCCCGCTGTTCGGTTTGATCGGCAACACGCCGCTGGTCGCCCTGCCTTTTCGCGCCGAGGGCGTGACGATTCATGCCAAGGCCGAGTTCATGAACCCGAGCGGTTCGATCAAGGACCGGCTCGCCGCCTATGTTCTGCTCGATGCGCGCGCGCGCGGACTCCTGCGGCCCGACTCGATCATCTTGGAGTGCACCAGCGGCAATACCGGGATCGCGCTCGCGATGGTCGGCACGGCCCTCGGCCATCAGGTGCGGATTTTGATGTCGGACACCGCCAGCGTGGAACGCCGCCACCTGATGCGGCATTTCGGCGCGGAGCTCCAGCTCTTCAAAGCGGATCGCGGCTACCTCACCGGGATCGAGATGTCCGAGGCCATGGCCGCCGCCGATCCGCGCATTTTCCTGACCTGCCAGTTTGCCAATCCGCTGAACGCTCAGGACCACGCCGAAAACACGGGTCCGGAGATTCTTCGCCAACTGCCGGGACCCATCGACGCCTTCGTCAGTGGCTACGGCACGGGCGGCACCCTCAACGGCACCAGTCGGGCGCTGCGGGCCGCCCACCCCGGTCTCCGCGTCGTGGCGATGGAACCGGCCGAGGCCGCCATGCTGTCGGGCGAATCCCCCTGCTGCCACAGCATCGAGGGCGTGGCTGGCGGTTACATGCCCCCGCTGCTGCAGGGCGTGAACATCGATTGGCCGGAAAAAGTTTCCTCGCCGGATGCCTTGGCGATGACGCGACGGCTCGCGCGGGAGTTCGGCCTGCTCGTCGGCACCTCGTCGGGCGCCAACCTCGTCGCCGCGCTCCGCACTGCGCACAAGCTGCCCCCGGGTGCGCGCATCGTCACCGTCCTCTGCGACCGGGCCGAGCGCTATTACTCCACCAAGCTGTTCAGCGAATCCAGCATGGGCGTGCCCTCAGGGATTCCCCCGGACGATCGTTTGAAATAAACCCCGTTCCACCTACTCTCACCCCCATGAAGCTTTTCCGTCCGCTCCACACCCTGCTCGGGGCATTGTCGTTCTTGACCCTTGTTGCCGTCGCCCCAGCGAAATCCAACTGGGTGCAGAGTGGCGCCGTGCGGGTCGGACTCGTGGCCCACGACAACTCCATCCAGCCCGGCCGTCCCTTTTGGGTTGCCCTACAAATGGACCACGACGCGCACTGGCACAGCTATTGGATCAATCCCGGCACCGGCTATCCCACCTCGATCATCTGGACCTTGCCTGAGGGATTCAGCGCCGGGCCGATCGTCTGGCCCGCCCCCGCCGTGGTGAAAGACTCCAAGGGCACGGTCACCGGCAACGGCTACGAACAAAATGTCCTTCTTTTTGTGCAGATCACGCCGCCCGCGAATCTCCCGCCCGGCACGAACGTGACCCTGAAGGCCTTCGTCGAGTGGCTCATGTGCAAGGATTCCTGCATGCCCGGCGACGCCCAGCTGGAATTCACCCGCCCGGTCAGTCTCGCAAAGCCCGGTCCTGACATGACGGTCGCGCGGATCTTCAACAACTCCTTCGGCGACCTGCCCGTGCGGTCGACGGAATGGGCCTTCACGGCCCAACGCGACGGAAAGAAAATCACCCTGCGCGTGACGCCGCGCGACCCGCGCGATTTCGGCAATCCCGCCGAGTTGCATTACTTCGACGAAAATGCCGTGGTCGATTACGCGGCGCCGCAAGTTGTGCGCGTGGAGAACGGTTCTTACGTCATCGAAATGGTCGCGGCGAGCGAAGCCCCGGCCGATGCGTTCGGACTCAAGGGCGTGCTGACGTCGAGGCAGCGATTTTCGTTGAAAGAAACCGCGGCGCTCTTGCTCGACGAACCCTTCGTCGTGCGCGAGCCGATCAAGGCCGGCGGTGACTCCCCGCAAGCGGGCTCAGCCAACTCCGCCGCTGCCGACGGTTCGGCGCCAGGTTCGGGCGCCATGCCCGCGGAGACCACGCTCGCCGGCACGCTGCTGCTCGCGCTGCTCGGCGGCCTCGTGTTGAACCTGATGCCCTGCGTGTTCCCCGTGCTGGGCATCAAGATCATGGGTTTCGTCAATCAATCCGGCAGCGACCGGGCGAAGGTGATTCAACACGGCCTCGTCTTCACCGCCGGTGTGCTCGCCTCGTTCTGGGCGCTCGCCGGGTTGCTGCTCGTGCTCCGCGCCGGCGGAGCCCAGCTCGGCTGGGGTTTCCAACTGCAATCACCCGCCTTTGTTTTTGCCATGGCCGCCTTCCTGTTGATCTTCGCGCTGAATCTCAGCGGCCTGTTTGAGGTCGGTCTCTCCGCCACGGGCGCCGGCGGGAAGCTGCAGACCAAGGAGGGTCTCTCCGGTTCGTTTTTCACCGGCATGCTCGCCACTTTGGTCGCCACGCCGTGCAGCGCTCCGTTTCTAGCCCCCGCTTTGGGCGCCGCGCTGACCCTCTCGGCCGTCGAGTCTCTCGTGGTTTTTACGACCATCGCGATCGGCCTCGCCGCGCCCTACCTGCTGCTTTCGATCTTTCCGCAGGCGATCAGGCTGCTGCCGCGACCCGGTGCCTGGATGGAAACCTTCAAGCAATTCATGGCCTTTCCTCTCTACGCCACGGTGGCCTGGTTGCTGTGGGTCTTGGCGGCGCAAACGGTGGCCGATGACTACGCTCTGCTCCTGATCGGGTTTTCCTTTGTCGTGATCAGCATGGCCGCGTGGGCGTACGGTCGCTTCGGCCAAGCCCACGGCCAGCCGGCGCGCCAGCTGCTCGGCCGCTTTTTCGCCGTCGCTCTGCTCGTCGGCGGCCTGTGGCTCGGTTGGCCCAAGGACGCCGCCGCCGCGCCGGTGCCCGGCGAGCAGACGAGCTATCAAGTGGTCTGGGAAAAGTGGAGCCCGGAGGCCATCGCCGCCGCGCAAGCCGCGGGCAAATTCGTCTACGTCGACTTCACCGCCCGCTGGTGCGCCACCTGCCAGACCAACAAGGCGACGGTCTTCACGTCCGGCGAGGTGCTGGCTGAATTTGCGCGCAAGCAGGTGGTGCTCCTCAAGGGTGACTGGACCAATCGCGATCCGTTGATCACCGCCGAGCTCGCGCGCTGGAACCGCTCTGCCGTGCCGTTCAACTTGATTTACGCACCGGGCAAGCAAGACCCGGTGGTCTTGCCAGAGCTGCTGACCGGCGGAACCGTCCTTGCGGCGCTCGCCGAGGCCGCGCGGCCCAGCGACCCCTGAGTCACGCCCACCGCCCCGGTCGGGCGGTCCGGCGTCCGTTCCGCTTTCTGATTCCCAACGGACGTCAAATGCGCCACCTGTAATCGAATCGTGCGCGATTCCGACCACACCAAGGCCGTTTCTCTGCTCGTGGGCGCCGCCCTCTGCTGGAGCTTGGGCGGCGTGCTGCTCAAATCCGTCGACTGGCCGCCGTTCGCGGTGGGCGGCGGGCGCGGGCTGATCGCCGCGATCTTCCTTCTGCTCGTGACGGGGCGTTCGTTGAAATTCAAGTGGGGCGTGCTCCCGATCGCAACGGCGGTGGCCTACACCGGCTGCACGGTGCTCTTCGCCGCCGCCACCAAACTCACCACCGCGGCCAACGCGATCCTGTTGCAATACACCGCTCCGGTCTACGTCGCCCTGCTCGCGGCGTGGTTGCTCAAGGAACGGCCGCGGCGCGCGGACTGGATTACCATGGCCCTGGTCTTCATCGGCATGGCGATTTTTTTCTACGACGGTCTGCGGCTCAACGACCTCGCGGGAATCCTGTTGGCCATCGCCAGTGGCATCAGTTTCGCCTTCATGATCGTGCTCCTGCGGATGCAAAAGGACGGCGCCCCTCTTGGTTCGATCATTCTCGGCAATTTCATGGCGTTCTTCATCGGCCTGCCGTCGATGATCGGCGCGCCGTTTCCGGATACGGGCAGCATCATGGCCCTGCTGCTTCTTGGCATCGTGCAACTGGGCTTCGCCTACTTGCTCTACGCCCGCGCCATCCGGCACGTGACCGCACTCGAGGGAGTGTTGATTCCCGTCGTCGAACCCATCCTCAACCCGCTGTGGGTCATGCTGGTCATCGGAGAAAAGCCCTCCCCCCTGGCGTTGTTCGGCGGCAGCATCGTGCTCGGCGCCGTCACGTGGAGAGCGATCACGTCGATTCGCCGCCCGCCCCCTGAGGCTCTCGCCGGATGATTTCCCTACGCCGCTTTTTTTCCGCCCTCCTTGCGCCCGTCCTCGTTGCGGCGGCGCCCAACGCGGCGCCCGCGGACGAACGCGAATGTGTTGTCCTGCTGCACGGCGTTGCGGTCTCGAGCTGGACGATGAACCGGCTGGCCGGAAAGCTCGAGGCGGCGGGCTATCGCACGATCAACCTTTCCTACCCTTCGCGCGACCTGCCCTTGGAGCAGATTGCGCTCGAGTTGCTGCCGAAACAATTGCGCGCCCACGACATCGCCCGCGCGCCCAAGGTGCATTTTGTCACGCATTCGATGGGCAGCATCGTGGCGCGGCTCTACCTGCGCGATCATCGGCCCGCCAATCTCGGTCGCGTCGTCATGCTGGGACCGCCCAATCAGGGCAGCGTCGCCGCCGATGCCGCGGCCCGCCACACCATGTTGCGCTGGGCACTCGGTCTCAACCTTCAGCGGGTTGGCACCGGAAAGCGGAGCCTGAGCAATCAACTCGGGCCCGCCGACTTCGAACTCGGGATCATCGCCGGCTCATCGCAGATCAACCCGCTTTTCAACCACGTGCTCGACCGACCGCACGACGGCGCCGTGACAGTTGCCGCAGCGCGCCTGGACGGCATGAAGGACTTTCTGGTCGTGCCCTATTCCCACACCCTGATGCTTTGGCGCTCCGCCGTCAGCGCGCAAGTGATCTCGTTTCTGCGCGACGGGCAATTCATCCACCCGACCGCAAAGGCGGCCCCCTGACTCAGCCGGTGGCGGTCGGCCGCGGCGGGCGAAACTGGATCAGGAGATTGGCGGCGGTGATCAAGCCCCCGCCCACCAGCAGGTGCCACGTCAGCGTCTCGTTCGCTTAGTGGAATCCCGCCCAGGCGGAACACAGTGCCGGCAGGAAGAGCGCCATCACTGACGTGAAGATCGGTTCGGTGCAGTAAAGCAGTCCGGCCTCGGTTGCGGAAATC
>JAUXOH010000259.1 GCA_030682505.1 Candidatus Didemnitutus sp.
GTTGAACTGGAGATAAATCCTGATCTTCCCCGCCCGACCTTCGAACTCCGCCTTCGTCACAGGTGACGGGTGATGCGGATTGATCACCGCCGGGAAGACCGCGAGGGCCGCGTGCGTCGGAATCTCGGCCACGGGAAAGTCGTTGGTCGTGCCGATGTGCAAACCGGCCACATTCGCACCGGCGCTGGAACCTCCATACGGGATGCCCGCTTCGACGCGCTGGCGGATCAAATTGAGTTGCCCCGTACGGTGCAGTTCGCCGAGCAGCACGAAGGTCTCCCCTCCGCCCACAAAAATTCCGTCCGCAGCGGCGAGGACCGCCCATTGCCCCGCGGCATCGTGCCGATGCAGCGACTCGGCCGCCGCGCCGGTGAGGTGTGCAAAGGCCTTCTGCAAGCGCGCCTCCATCCGATCGCGTTCGTCCGGATGCGTGGCGTGCAGCACCAGCGCGATCTTGCGACGGTCCGCATAGTGCCGACGCATGACCTCGAGGGTGCTGTCGGCGAAATGATCGCCGTTCATCATGCTGCCTCCGCACACGAGCACGGAGACCGGCCCGGTCGGTTGGACGTCCGTGGACGCGAGCAAGTTCCCGGGCACCGCCCCGAGTGCCAGCAGCAGGAAGACGACCCGACCGATGGTTGGTGCGAACATCGCCGGGAATAATATCAGCTGCTCCCGATGGTGAGCACGGTCTTGAAGACCACCAAGACGACCACCACCAAGCCGCAACACGCCAGGAAGCCGAGAGTGTCCTGCCGGTCCCATTTGGTGAATTCCCAGTTGGTGCCCGGGAACAGCTTGCGGTCGTCATACCTCGTGGGATTCGCGTAGCTCCGCTCCACTTCGAGGTCGTCCTCGGGCAGTGTCGCGGCCACCGGCGTCTTGAGCCGCGCATAAAACCGACCGACCCGCACCGGATCAGTCGGTCGGGTCAACAAACTCACCGTCATCAGCAAAATGATGGGAAACAGACCATCCACCAGGTAGCGCGTCGCCATCAGCTGCGCCGGGGAGAAGTCCTCGACATCAAAGCCCAGCATCGAAACCAGATAGATTTCGGTGCGGAAAAGGCCGTGGCCGCTCCGCGCGGAATTCGGATCCTTGGGATTCACCCGCACCACGCCCTCCTCGAAGAACACCGAAACGGGTTCGACGCGTTTTTGTTTGGTGATCGTCTCTCCAATCGTCTGGGCCCGTCCCGCGTCGAGGTCATCCTGCGTGGCGGCGGTTCGCACCGTCACGATGCGCTCGCGCGTCATGAGCGTGAGAGCGTCCGATTGGGCCAGCGAGGGAATCGAGGAAACGGAGAACGGAATCAGCGCGACAAACGCCAGGGTCGCGAGCACCTGGATCTTCACGGCCAATTCGGTCACCCGCCGCCAGATGAAGAGCATCGTGATCGGCACACCCCAGATCACGAGCAACACGATCGCGAACTTGAGCAGGGCCACCACACTGTTGAGGAAAAGTCCCAACGCCACCCCGGCCCCCAGCACGACCGGCACCGTCAATCTCGCCACCACCATGTAGTGCCGGTCGGTTTTCCCGGGGAAGAGCGGCTCATAGAGGTTCTTCACCACCAAACCGGAAAGCACCACCGATTGCGCCCCGAGCAGCGCGAGTTTGCCGCCAAGGATGCCGATGATCATCACGCCGACGAGTCCGACCGGCAGCAACTCGCGGGTCAGAAGTCCCCACACTTGGTCCGGGTCCGAAAGGTGCATGCCAAAGAGCGCGACCGCGATCAGTCCGCAATAGGCCCACGCAATCGTGACAAAGCGCTTGCTGAAACCACCGGTCACGGCGCCGACCCGCGCGGCCAGTTCGTTCTTGGCCGAGCCCGAGATCGTCATGTTGGCCTGCGAGCCCACGATGCCCACGAACTGCACGAACAGCAGGGCCGCGATCGAATACCACGTGTATTCCGAAGCGGTGTCACCGCCGAAGAGATTGAACATCACGGCCGGCACCTTCGCATGCAGCGCGGCGAATCCCCCGACCTTGGCGATGCCAAACGGGATCAACACGAACGAAATCACAATCACGAGCAGGGCCTGCACCGCATCCACCATCGCCGAGGCCTTCAATCCCCCGAGCATGACGAAGATCGCGACCAGAGCCGTGGAAACCAAATAAAACGTCAGCGGCCGCAAGTAGGTGACGTAGGGCTGCAGTTCGCCGCGATCATAGTATTCCTTCAGTTGCGCGTAGCGTTCCTCGGCGGCCGGCTCGATCACCCGTGCACCCGAACGCTGTTTCCGCAGATCGGAGAATTCGTAGTATTGCGCCACTTGCTGCTGCTCGGCGACGGAGTAGATGGCCACATCTTTGACCATGAGGGGTTGCAGCGTCTTGAGCGCCACCACGTTGCCGCCCGCAATCCCGACCACGGCCATCAAGATCGTCGTGATGGCATAGAGCGTCGCCAGAAAGCGGCCCCCGAAGCGGTCGTGGAAAAGGTCGGCCACCGTCGTGAGCCGCACGCGACGGAACCAAACTGTGCTGAACCAATAATAGGGCGTGAGAAACAGCGTGATCAGGGCGATCCACGCCCCACCGGCCCCTTGGCGATAGACCGAGCTCGACGTGGTCGTGGCCTGCCCCGGATCCGTCATGGTGCCGAAACTGAGGAAGAACTGGAACCACTTGCCCAGCGAACGACCCCCGAGGAAGAAATCCCCCTGACCTTTGACGCCGCGCGAAAGCGCGTGTCCGATGCCGAGGACAATGACGATGTAGAGGGCGACGATCAGGGCATCGATCCAATGGAGGCCAAGAATGGACATGGGGAGCAGGGGTGGGTGGGGTTAACTAGCGAAAGGGCCAGTAGCCGACCGCACGCATGCGGGGCTCGAGGCCAAAATCAGTGAAAAGTTTTTGGGTTGCGGCCGGGGTCCGGCGCCAGGCGCCCAGTTCGGCATCGTTCACCAGTGCCAGCATGACCTCGGCGATGATCACGGTGGATTCGACCACGATCTTTTCGGGCAACTTGTCGATCGTATCAGCCAGATCGTGGTAATAGCGCACCGACTCGCGCGGGATCGGCGCATTGAAGGTCACCGCGCGCACGCCCGCCAACTGGTAGGGGGTGTGGTCGCTGCCGAACCAATTGATATTCTGCACGCCCTGCGGCATCCGCGCCGGGCGTTGTTGCTCCCATCGTTCGAGGGCCGGCACGAGCGATTCATCGCCAAGGGCGTTGACGGCGATCGGCACGCCGACCATGTCGAGATTGATCATCGCCACCACCGGAGCGTCCCCGAGCGTCGCGGCCGCGTGGCGCGAGCCCCAGAGCCCCTGTTCCTCACCATTGAACCACACGAGCTCAAGGGTGCGCGCGAGTGTCTGGCCGCGCAGCGCGTGCGCAAAGGCGAAAAGCTGGGCCGTGCCGAGACCGTTGTCCAACGCCCCTTGGCCAAGATCCCAACTGTCGAAGTGTGCCCCCACCACCACGCGCTCGGGCGAACGGCCCGGGAGGCGCAGGACCAGATTCGCCGTTTCGACGTCGCGGCACCTCGACCGAGTTTCCATCCGCACCCGGACCGGACGCTCCCGCGCGAGCAGGCGCTGCAACCAGCGGCCCTCCTCCTGCGTGATCGAATAAACCGGCACCGGCAGGGCTTCCCCGACAAAACTTCCCGTGCGTGCGAGCAACTGGCCACCGGCCTCACGATTGATGAACAGCACGGCCCGCAAACCTTGCTCCGCCGCCAGCCGCGCAAAATCGCGGGTGGTCAACCTCGTCGTCGGACTGAGCAAACCCACCTTGCCCGCGAGTTCGAGTCCAGGCGACAGCTTCCCCGGCTCGAAATCCCCCAAATCCACCACCACCGCGTCGAAAGCGGCGTGCGGTTGCGTGTAGGCGAGCGCCGCCACTCTCAGGGGCCGCGCGAACGGTTCGATCAACTCGACGCGGTCGTCTCCCCGTTCCCAACCCGGGAACGTGAAGGTATTCCACTCGGGTTCATAGCCCAGCGCACGCAGTTCGTTCGCCAATTGTTCCATGGCCCCGCGATTGGCGGCCGAGCCGGTCAAGCGTCCACCGAAGTCGTCGCACAGCCGCGCCAGCATGGCGTGCGCCTCACGCCCCGACGCGGCAAACGACGGTTCCGCCCCGACCGAGGCGGTCGCCGCGGTCAACAAGGACGCCCCGAGGAGGAAGTGGGTCAGCATTCGCGGATCCAGATGTTCATCTCCCCTTCCCCGCGGTTGGCCCACAGGGCGTAGGGAATGGCCCGCAGTGGCGCAGGCTCGGATGCGGGCAGGGTGGTCGTGTAGAGCGCGGTCGGAGCTGAAGCGATGCGTCGCGCCGTCGTCGTGATGACGACTGCACCGCCGAATGATCCGGGTTCAAAACTGGCCTGCAAGACCGCGTTCTGCGGCAACAGGATCTGGTCGAGGTGCGCTCCGTTGTCCACCTGCTCGAGGCAATACACCATCGGCCCCCGCTGCAGGGCGACGCAGCCGGCGCTGTGATGCACCCGGGAATGCGCCCGCACGCGTTCAACCACCATTGGAAAACGAAGGGTCACGACATCCCCCGCCCGCCACTCCCGCTCCAAAGCCAAATACCCCGACCGCGTCTTGGCCGCCAGGTCGACCGGCTCACCGTTGAGGTTGGCCTCGGGTGTGGTGCACCAGCCCGGTACGCGCAACCGCAGCGCAAAGGACACCGGCCGGTCCGGATTGACCCGCGCCACCACCGTCCCGTCCCACGGATAGTCCGTCTCGAGCGACAGCTTCACGGGCGCCCGGGCCACGGTGAGGTTCATCTGGCACGCGGCATACAAATGCAGGGCGAGGCCATCCGGCTGGACCGAGTGCGTGTAGCCGGCCAGTGACGCCAGCGTGCGCGCGATGTTGGGCGGACAACAGGCACAGCCGAACCACGGCACGCGCTGCGTCTTGACGTGGGTGTGATCGTAACGGCGGCGGGCCTCCGCCGGCCTGACCTGCAGCGGATTCACGTAGAAAAACGTCTTCCCATCGAGCGCCATCCCGGCGAGCACATTGTTGTGGAGTGCCCGCTCCATCACGTCGCCGTAGCTGCCGTCGAGTTCGAGTTCGAGCATCCGGCGCGCGAAGAAAACCAGCCCGATGCTCGCGCAGGTTTCCGCGTAGGCGCGATCATTCGGCAGGTCGTAGGGTTCGGCGAATTTCTCCCCCATCCACTCGGCGCCGATTCCACCGGTGACGTAGAGATGACGGGCGTGAATCTCCCGCCACAGCGTGCGACAGGTCTGGCGCAGTCCGTCGTCGTCCAACTCGCGGGCGAGGTCCGCCATCGCTGAATAGAGATACATCGCCCGCACCGCGTGCCCGATCGGCTCGGTTTGCTCGCGCACGGGTTGATGCGCCTGCAAGTAGGCCCAGCGATCACGGTAAAAGTATGGGGGAAGCTTCTTGATCCCGAGCCGCGCGATTTCGGCTTCGTAATAATTGGGCTCGGCCCCGCGCTGGTTGACGAAGTAGGCGGCGAGTTGCAGGTAGCGCTGCTCCCCGATGGCGCGGGAGAGTTTGATCAGAGCCAGTTCGATCTCCTCGTGACCGCAGTAGCCCGCGATCTGCTCCGGCCCGAGACCAAAGGTCCGCTCGATCAAATTCGCGAGCTTGACCACCACGTCGAGCAGGGAGCGCTTCCCGGTCGCTTCAAAATGAGCGACCCCCGCCTCGATGAAGTGGCCGGCAATGTAAAGCTCGTGAAACTCGTGGAGATTGGCCCAGCGCTTGTTCGGCTCGACCAGCTGAATGTAGGTGTCGAGGTAGCCGTCGGGCAGCTGCGCCTTGGCGATCGTGGCGATGAGCGTGTCGAGTTCGCCTTCGAGCGCGGCATCAGGATGGGTGGCCAGCCGGTAACACGCCGCCTCGATCCACTTCGCCAGATCGGAGTCCTGAAACCAGAGCCCGTGGAACTTGCCGGGCTTCTCGCCGGCGGCGACCTGGAAGTTGTGCACCGTGCCGCTGCGCTCGGCACCGGGCACGCGATCATTCAACGCTTCCCATTGATACGGGATCACCACTTCGCGCACCAACCGCGCCCGCTCGGCGAGAAATCCGGCGGCGAAGCGCACGCGGGAGAGGTTGGTGACCGTCGGTTGGCTCATGCCATTAAATCAGTTGTTCCGCACCCGGTCCGTGATGGTGAGATTGTTGAAATCGAGCACGCGCTCGAGCCGACCGTGCGTGAGTGTCAGCCGCCGGGAACCCATTTCTGCATTCAGATAGGGTCCCTCGAACAACTTCCATTTCGTGTAGTCGACCGGCTGCCCGTCGACGATCGGAGCCGACCCGTAGCTGCAAACGACCGCCTTGCCCCGCAGCGTCGTGAACTTGACCGTGGGCACGGGCTCGAGCGCAAATGTCAGGGGCAGCGCACGGATCGCGGCCTGGAAGCCGGCGAAGTCCGCAAATTCATCCACGCTCGCAGCCTGGACGATCGTACCGTTCTTCAGATGCGGGCTGTAAAGCCGCTGGTCGCCGGTGTCGCGGCGTTCGCCCGTCCAGTTGGAACTGATCCGCGCCAGCGGCTGCAATGCGTAGGGAGCGAGCGGGCG
This sequence comes from Candidatus Didemnitutus sp., assembly GCA_030682505.1. GTDB lineage: Bacteria > Verrucomicrobiota > Verrucomicrobiia > Opitutales > Opitutaceae > Didemnitutus. Next base: position 6,558 of record JAUXOH010000259.1, read on the forward strand.
ATAGGCCAGATAGGTGTTGCCACCGCGAGCAAAGATCCAGCCCGACGGATCCACCGTGAGGCCGACGAGATCCATCGAGAAGAACCCGTTGATGTGCGGAAAGCGCGTGCCTTCCGGAATGTCGTAGAGGGCAATGATCGTGTCCAGATCTTGGAACACCTGCTCAAACCGGGAACCGCCGAGGAACTTGTCCGGCGAATCGTAG
>JAUXOH010000262.1 GCA_030682505.1 Candidatus Didemnitutus sp.
ACGGCCTCGTTCATGTTCAGGCGCAGCAGACCGACATTGTGCTCCAATTGGCCGACGGCGGCGACGAGTGAACGCCGCGCCACCTCGTCGCCTTCCGCGAGGCGCTCCTGGGCAAAGTCACGCGTCGCCCGTTCCAGCTCGATGAACAGTTTCATCCGGATGCCGTTGGTGATGCCGGTCTGGATGGCGTCGACCTCGTCGTCGTCGAGTTCGGGCGGGAGTTTCTCCTTCTGCTGCTTCCACGCCTGGTCGGTGGCGGCGGCGAGCACGGCGTTGAAGCGGGTCACGAGTCCGTAGACGGTCAGGACAACCTTCGCGACGGCGCGCTTTTCCAGCGTGCCATCAACGATACTCCCCAGCCACAAGCTGTAATCGACGAGAGTTGAGCGCCATTGCTCCTGCAGCGCGGGCTCGCAACCGGCGAGGGCCTCATGACCCGAGTCCGTGAAGCGAAAATGCAGGCAGCGGCTGCGAATGGTCGGCAGCAGGGAATAGGGCCGGGTGGTCAGGAGAAGGATCGTGGTGCTGGCCGGAGGTTCCTCGAGGGTCTTGAGGAAGATGTTGGCGGCGGAGGCGTTCATCCGGTCGGCCTCGTAGATGACCGCCACCTTGCGATGCGAAACCTGGGCGGAAACCTGAATCCGGCCGATCAGTTCGCGGGTGGGTTCGGCGAGGATCTGGCGGGACTTGCCGGCGGGCCGGAGCGCAAAAAAATCCGGATGCTGCTTCGGCGAAAAATACTGGCTGGGATTGCGCGCATCGTTGAGCAGGCGGTCGGCGATGCCATGGGCGATGGTGGCGAGCGTGCCGAGATTCTCGCCGTGGAGGAGCAGGCTGTTGGCCAGGCGTTGACGCTCGAGGGCGCGCTCAATGACGGAAACGGCCGGCGTGCCGGCCAGCGAATCAGGCCAAGGAGCAGGGGCGGTCATGGACATCAGGCGTGGCCCAAGCCGAGCCGCTGCTTCACCGCGGTCCAGATCTTCTTTTCGATCGCGTCGGGGGTGAGCGTGCCGTCGACGACGACGACGCGTTCCGGCCATTGCTCGGCGAGCAGGAGGTACCCTTGGCGGACCTTCTTGTAGAATTCGATGTTCTCCCGCTCCATGCGATCCGGGAGATCGGAGGCGCGCTGGCGGATGCGGGCGAGGCTGACGTCGGTCGGCACATCGATCACGACGGTCAAATGGGGCATGACCTCGCCGACGGCGAAGCGATTGATCTGATTGACCGGATCGGGCGCGAGGTTGCGGGCGATGCCTTGGTAGACGGTCGAAGAGTCGAGAAACCGGTCGCTCAGCACAATGGCCCCGCGGAGGAGCGCGGGGGCGATGACCTCGCGCACCACCTGGGCGCGGGCGGCGGTGAAGAGGAGCAATTCCGTCTCGGCGCACATCTCGTCGCCCTTGGAATTATGGACGATGATGTTGCGGATCTGCTCGCCGATCTCGGTGCCGCCGGGTTCGCGCGTGGCGAGCACCTCGCGGTCGATCTTTTGCAGATGCTCGGCCAAGCGGGCGATCTGGGTGGATTTCCCGCTGCCTTCGGAACCTTCAAAAGAGATGAGGATGCCAGGTAATTTGGTCTTGGTTGCCATGGGATCGGAGAATGATGACCACGAAACGACGCTGACCGAGTTTGGGCAACCCCAATTGCTTTCGCCGCGTGGAGGAAACCCCTTGATTGCCCTGCGGAATCAAGCCAACACTTCGGCCCATGCTCAGCCTCGCCTCGGCGCCTCTCTTTTTCGCAACCGCGAACGTCATCCAGATTTTTCAGACCAGCGACATCGTCGGTCAGGTCATCGTCGTCGTGCTGATCATCTTCAGCATCTTCGCGTGGTCGGTGATGCTGGGGAAGAACGCCGAGTTGAACAAGCTGCGGCATTTCAATCACCAGTTCGAACGTCGCCTGCGCGAGGAGCGGAAGGTCCTCGATCTGCCCGAGTCGTTCCGCAACATGCGCCACATTCCCTACGCGGATTTGTTTGCCGACGCCATCGAGTCCTACTGGCGCGCGGCGGCGATCGGCAAGGAGAAGGGCGAGGACACCTTGAGCGCCCGCCTGGAGCATGCGGAGAACGCCATCGCCCGGGCGGTCGCGGCCCAGATGTTGCGCTATGAGGAAAACATGGTGTGGCTCGCGACCATGGTTTCCGTCGCGCCGTTCATGGGTCTCCTCGGCACGGTCTGGGGCGTGATGGAATCCTTTGCCGCCGTCTCGGTGATGCAGACGGCCAGCATCCAGACGCTCGCCCCCGGCGTGTCGGCCGCGTTGCTCACCACGATCGCGGGCCTCGTCGTCGCCATCCCGTCCGTCGTCGGCTACAACGCCCTCCACAACAAGACCAAGACGCTCGCCACCGAGATCGAGAACTACGCCAGTTTGCTGGCGGATCGCATTGAACTTGAGATGACCAAGTAACCGCGCCATGGCCCGCACTTTCAAGCGTCCCCGGCAGTCCCAGCCGATCTCGGACCTCAACGTCACCAACCTGATCGACGTCGCGTTCACGCTGCTGATCATCTTCATGATCGCCACGCCGCTGATCCAGCAGGAGCAGACGATTCCGGTCAATCTGCCGGTCGAATCCAAGAGCCAGCAGGCCAAACCCGATCCCGACACCAAGTTTGAGACCATCACCATCAAGGCCGATGGCACCTGCCTGCTCGGCGACCGGAGTGTGCCGCTGGCCCGGATGCGCACGGCCCTGGCGCCCTACGCGGCCGAGGCGAAACCGCCCGTCTTCCGGATCCGGATGGATGCCAAGGCCAGTGCCCAGCAATTCATCTCCGTGATGGATGCGCTGAAGCAGAATAATCTGTCGAAAGTCACCTTCGACACCCAGACGGGATCGTAACGCGCCATGCGCGCCAATTCCCCCAGCGCATTCTTCGCCTCACTCGCGCTGCACGCGGCGCTGGCCGTGGCCATCTTTTTGCTCACGATCATCGTGGTCAACCAACCGGTCGAACCCCCGGTGATTTTTGAACTCGTGGCGGGTCCTTCCACGCATCCGGACGAACTCAAGGCACCGGCGAAGGGCAACAACAGCCTCAAGGTCGATATCCCAAAAGTGGTTTTGCCCAAGGAACCCGAGCCGCGACCCGTCGAACCAACCCCGGTGGAAAAACCGGTGCCCGAGAAGCCGGTGGAGAAACCCAAGGTCGAGCCGAAGAAGGTGGTGCCAAAGAACGAGCCCAAACAGGTCAGCTACGAGGAGTTCAAGAAAAAGAACCCGCTGCCGGAGAAGGCGAAGCCCGCGAAACCCCGGCCGATCAAGGCGCCGCAGGTGGATGTGGCCGGAATTGCCAAGGGGGTGACCGGCGGTGCGCCGACGAGCAAGGGCGGCGGCGGCGGCAAGGCCTTGTCGCGCGAAGAGGCGGATGCGATGCGCGTTTACGAGGCGTTGTTGAAGAATCGCCTGCGCGAAGCCCACGACCGCGTGAAGCCGGAAGGTCTGGGCGACCTGTTGAGTGCGGAGGTCACCTTTTTCGTCGCGGCCAATGGGCAGATCGACAACGTCCGCATCGCGCGTTCCTCGGGCAATGCCGCGTTCGATGCGTCTGTGCTGGAAGCATTTCGCCGGATCGCGTGGCCGGGCGCGCGGCCCGACAAAAAGAACGACACCTGGCGCCTGACTTTCCGGATGCGGGAGGAATAGGAGAGGGAGCCAGGGTGGCGAGAAGGCTTTTCAAAAAGTCCTTGCATTCACTCCGCAAAACTTACTTTTAGGCCCTTCGCAGATGTAGTTTCCGGGCTCGTAGCTCAGTTGGTAGAGCGCCTCAATGGCATTGAGGAGGTCGTCAGTTCGATCCTGATCGAGTCCACCACTTAAGCCGCCCCATCCGGGCGGCTTTTTCGTTGGCCGGGGCGATGGGTGGGCAATTCCTGGGAACACCTTTGGGAACAGTGTCCGGATGCGACATTCGGACGGTAACGTCACTGTGAACCGGCGACCGCGAGAAAGTAGCAAAGGACGTCATGAGCGGTGCGCTCCGGTGTCTTGGGCACCTGGGCACCGGGACGCACCAGGCAGGGCAACCTCAACCTCGTCCATTCTGCCTCCCAAACGCGATCACCTCAGGCAACTTTCTTTCGCTCGCATTTCCTCTTCGTTGCCGCCAGACGGCCCACTCCCAACACAGTCAAGACCAGGAGGGAAAACACGCTCGGTGCCCCGCCGCCCCCACCCTTCCCGGCAGATCCGCTCGGGGCCGGTGGCGCGCTGGAAACCGGCGGCGGCACGCTCGCCGCGCTCACCGTACTGTTACCGGCCGCAGTGCCGTCGTAGGAAGTGCCGTG
>JAUXOH010000172.1 GCA_030682505.1 Candidatus Didemnitutus sp.
AGCCCGTATTCGGCAATCAGCTCGGTCGCTTCGTTGCCAATGATGTGCACGCCGAGAATCTCTCCGGTCGTGGCTTCACTGATCACTTTGACAAAACCCTCCGTGTCCCCCCCGGCGACCGCCTTGCCAACGGCGGTGAACGGAAATTTGCCGATCTTGTAGGCGGTGCCCTTTTCTTTGCAGGCCTTTTCCGTGAGCCCGAGACTGGCCACCTGCGGCTGGCAGTAGGTGCATCCGGGAAACTTGTCGACGAGCTTGGGCTTGCTGTGGCCGAACATGCCGTTGACGGCGTTGACGGCGCGGAACGTGGCGACGTGCGCGAGCCACGGCGGACCCTGGATGTCACCCGCGGCGTAGATGCCGGGGACGGTGGTCTGGTAATTGGCGTCAACCTTCACAAAGCCGCGATCGACTTCGACCTTCACCTTGGCGGAGAACAGGCCCTCGATCGCCGACGTGATCCCAATGGCGACCAACACTGTGTCCACTTCGAGTTCGGTTTTCGTGTCACCCTTGACGAGATCGAGCTTCACCGATTTAGCCCCGACGCGGATGTTGTCGCACTTCGTGCCGGTGTGGATCGTGATGCCCTGTTTGGTGAAGCTGCGTTCGAGCGTCTTCGAGACTTCCTCGTCCTCGACCGGCAGCACGGCGGGCAGCATTTCGATCAGGGTTACCTTGGCACCGAAGGCGTTGAAAAAATAGGCGAACTCCACGCCGATGGCCCCGGCGCCAATGATCGCAATCGACTTTGGCAGCGCGGTCGAGGCGAGCGCCTCGCGCGAGGTCATCACCCGGGTGCCATCGACCGGCAGGCCCGGGAGTGGACGCGGTTTCTGGCCCGTGGCGACGAGGATGTTCTTGGTCTTGAAAAACTTCCCTTTGTGTTCGCCCTCGGTGATTTCAACCATGCCCGGCACCGTCACCTGCCCGCGGCCCACTAAATAATCGACCTTGTTCTTGCGAAAGAGAAACTCGATGCCCTTGGCCATCTGCGCGGAAACGCTCCGCGAACGGGCGATCACTTTCTCGAAGTCGAAGCTCACCCCTTGCACGCTGAGGCCGTAGGTCTCGGCTTTTTGAATGGTGCGGTAAAGCTCGGCGCTCTTGAGCAGGGCCTTGGTGGGAATGCAGCCCCAGTTCAGGCAGGTGCCGCCCGCGCGCTCGAGTTCGATGCACGCGACCTTCTTGCCCAGTTGGCCGGCGCGAATCGCCGCCGCGTAGCCCGCGGGGCCACCACCAATAACCACCAAGTCGTAATTTGCGTCTGCCATAAGCGTAGGAATTAAGGGGCAAAGTCAGGGCGGCCCGCTCGGGGGTCAAACGGAAACTCCGGCCGGTCCGGCGGCGAAAATTCGCCCGCGAGCACGGGCGCCGCGCGGAGACGCACCGGATCAGACGTCAATCACGTCATCCCGCTTGCCGCCGCCGGGTCCACCGCCGCGCGGCGGGGCCGGTGGCGGAGTGGAGGCATTGCGCAACATCCCGGACAGGAAAATATTGGTCAAACTGACCACCAGCGCCCCCAGCATGGCCGAACCGAAGCCGGCGACATGGAATCCGTCCACCAGTCGGCCGACAAAGTAGAAGATCAGGGCGTTGATCAGCCATACGCCCACGCCGAGGGTCAGCACAATGAAGGGCAGCGTGAAAAGCAGCAGGAACGGCTTCAGCACGGCGTTGAACAGGCTGAGCAGGATCACCACGAGCGCGAGCGTGGTCCCGTTGGAATAATTGATCCCGGGCACGAGCGTCGCACTCAGAACGACGCCCAGCGCCAACATCAGCCATCGCACGAGCAGGTTGACGAACGGTTGGTTCATAGAATGATGACTCTAAGCCATTTCCCGGTGGAGCAATGAAAATTCTGATCATCCAAGATTACCTACGCAGCGGTGGCACGGAGCGCCACGCTGTCTTCCTCGGTGCCGCGGCCTCCAAACAGGGCCACGAAGTCACGCTGTTGACCTTCCGGCCGCGCGGTGCGCTCGGCGACGACGCGGAAAATCAACCCTTCGCGTTCAAGTCCCTCCAACCCTTCGATTGCCATCTCGATTGGTTTGCCCCCGGCCTGTTGCGCGCGGCCGCGGAAGCCGCTCCCGACCTCGTGCTCTGCATGGGGCGTATGGCCAATTGCTACGCCGGGTTCATCCAGTCGCGACTGCCCAATGCGACCGTCATCGGCACGATGCGCACCGGCAAGACCCTGCCGTGGCTCTTCCTGCGCTCCATGCGCCTGGTCCGCCACGTCGTCGCCAACAGCCACGTCGCCAAGCGCGTGTTGACCGACGAACACAACATCCCCGGCAACAAGATCTCGGTGATTCACAACCCCGTGCTGCGTTCCCACGCCGCCGAGGGCCCGCGCAACCTCGCGCTGCGCCATCTCCATGGCGCCAATCCCAGCACCGTCGTGTTGCTCAATGTGGCGATGTTCCGGCCGGAGAAAAACCAGCGCGAACTGATCGAGATCTGTGCCAAACTGCCGGGTTACCTCGATTGGCAGCTCTGGCTCGCGGGCGAAGGCGTGGCGCGCAAGAACTGCGAGCGTCTGGCGCATGACCTCGGTCTGGGGGGACGCGTGCGCTTCCTCGGCTACCAATCCGACCCCACCCCGCTCTACCTCGCCTCGGACATTGCCGTGCTGGCCTCCCAAAGCGAATCGCTGTCGAATTTCCTGATCGAAGCCCAGCTCCACGGCCTGCCCGCCGTCGCCTACGATATCGTCGGGGTCGGTGAATGTTTCGTGCCCGGCAAGTCCGGCATCCTGCATCTCAATCAGGACCAAGCAGGCTTCGTCGAGTCGATCGACAAGCTGATCCGCGATCCCGGCATGCGCCGCCGCTTCAGCGACGCCGCCCGCCTGCATGCCCGGGAGGAATTCACCGCCGAACAGCAGATTCGCGCCCACCTCGCGTTGTTCACCGAACTGGTGAAACTCTGAGTTGGCGCTCCTTTAGTCCGGTCGACTGCGGCAGGCTCGCCCGGCCCGGGGTGACTCCTGACACCCCGATGTCAGCAGCGAGGGACTTTTGCTTCCGCCGGGTTGCTTTTCCCCGCAAGCTGCTCATCCGTGACTGCCGTGCCGCTCCCACCCCCTGAATTCATCCGCTTGCGCGGCGTTCGCCAGAACAACCTCAAGGGCTTCGACCTGGATCTCCCGCTCGGCCAATACATCGTCGTCACGGGCTTGAGCGGGGCGGGCAAGTCCTCGTTGGTCTTCGACACGCTGCATGCGGAAGGACAACGGCGCTACGTCGAGACGTTCTCCGCCTATACGCGCCAGTTCCTGGACCTGCTGGACAAACCCAAGGTCGACTCGGTCGAGAACATCCGGCCGTCGATCGCGATCAAGCAGACCAACACCGTCAAAACTTCCCGCTCGACGGTCGGCACGATGACCGAGCTGACCGACTTCTTCAAAGTCTGGTTCAGCCACGTCGCCCTTTGCCACGACCCCGTCACGGGCGAACCGGTCGAAGACGACAATCCGCAGACCATCTGGAAGAAAACCCACGAGGCTCACCCGGCGGCGACCCTGCTCGTCGCCTTCCGGATCAAGCGGCCCGACAATTTCACGTGGACGGACATCCTCACGCCGTTGAAAGGCCAAGGTTACACCCGCGTGCTGGCGGCTCCCGCTCCGGGACGACGCGCCATAGAGCCGGAGGCCTTCACCAACCTGGGGCTGCATACGCTCGACGATCTCCTCGCGACCCAGCCGGAAGCCGCCCTCAAACATGTCGATCATCTCTTCGTCGTGCAGGATCGCTTGCGCATCGCGACCGCGAGCAAGTCGCGCTTTCTCGAAGCCACGGAAGCCGCCCTGCACTTCGGGCAGGGCGAGGTCTTCCTGTTTCAAATCGACGCGTCCTCGCAGTTTTCGGGAGTGGCCCATTTCTCGCGGGGACTGCACTCCCCGGCAACGGGGCGCACTTTTCGGCCGGCCACCCCGGGGTTGTTCTCCTTCAATTCCCCGCTCGGGGCGTGCCCGAAGTGCCGCGGCTTCGGTCGGGTCATCGACATCGACTACCGCCTCGCCATTCCCGACCACAATCTCTCGATCGCCGACGGCGCGATCCGGGCGTGGGAAGGCGCCATCTACAGCGAATCGAAGCGGGATCTGATCAAGTTTGGCCGCAAGGCCGGCCTGCCCACGGACGTGCCATTTGCCCGGCTCACTCCCGACCAGCAGGCTTTCGTCATTGATGGGTCGCCGGGCTATGACGGGGAGACCAAGGCGTGGCCCGAATACTGGTATGGATTGAAGGGCTTCTTCCGCTACCTGGAGAAGACGACCTACAAGATGCACGTGCGGGTCTTCCTTTCGCGCTACCGCGCCTACAATTCCTGTCCCGAGTGCCACGGCACGCGGCTCCAGCCCGAAGCGCTTTGCTGGCAATGGCGTGGGCACACCCTGCCCTCCCTCTACCAATTGCCGATCAGCGAACTGCTCGCTCTCGTGCACCAGCCCGAGGGCAGCGCCACGCCGGCCGCGCCCACCTCCGACTCTTCCATCCAACACCAGCGTGACCTGGCCCATGACTCGATCGTGACGCGCCTGCGCTACCTCGAGCAGGTTGGCCTTGGCTACCTCACCCTCGACCGCACTTCGCGCACGCTTTCCGGCGGCGAAGTGGAACGCGTCAACCTCACGTCCTGCCTCGGCTCCTCCCTGGTCGATACGTTGTTCGTGCTCGATGAGCCCTCCGTCGGCCTGCATCCGCGCGACATCAATCGCCTGATTGGGATTGTTCGCACCCTGACCGATGCGGGCAATACGGTTATCGTCGTCGAACACGATGAGGCGATGATTCGCGCCGCCGACCACGTGATTGAAGTCGGTCCCGAACCGGGCGCTCGCGGCGGGCAGATTGTTTTCCAGGGCAGCGTGGGAGCCTTGCTGCGTTCGTCCGACAGCATCACGGGCCGCTACCTCTCGAATCGCGATCAGGTGGACGTGCCCAAGAAACGCCGTCCCGTGCTTCCCGCGGGCAAGGCCGCGGCCCGCACGGCTCCGGCGTGGTTGCGTTACACCGGCGCGTCGAAGCACAACGTCCGCAACCTCTCCTTTCGACTCCCGCTCGGCCGACTCGTCTGCCTCTCGGGCGTCTCGGGCTCGGGCAAATCCACCTTGCTCGACAATGTCATTTACCAGGGCCTGCTCGCCCAGCGCAACCAGCTGACCGATGACGCCGCCTCGATCGCCCGGATCGAAGCCGATGCGCCGCTGGCCGAGATTGTGTTGGTTGATCAATCACCGCTGAGTCGCACGCCGCGCTCGAATCCGGCGCTCTATTGCGAGGCTTGGGATTACATCCGCGAGCTCTTCGCCGCCACGCCCGACGCGCAGGAAGCCGGCTTCAATGCTTCAAGTTTCTCGTTCAACAGCGGCGAAGGCCGCTGCGGCCACTGCCAGGGCCTCGGCAGCGAGCGGGTGGAAATGCAGTTTCTCTCGGACGTCTTCGTCCCCTGCCCCATCTGCGAGGGTCGCCGCTTCAAGCCCGAGGTGCTCGCCATCCGGTGCCGGGGCAAGTCGGTGGCCGAACTGCTCGCCACCACCATTTCCGACGCCCTCGTGATTTTCGCGAACCACGCCGCCATTCGGTCGCGGTTGGCTTCGCTCGATGCCGTCGGCGTGGGTTACCTTACGCTGGGTCAGCCACTCAACACGCTCAGCGGCGGTGAGTCGCAGCGCCTCAAACTCGTCCGCTATCTCTCTGGTTATGCCGCGGCGCCGTCCACGGTTGGCACGATGCCGTCCGGTGCCCTGCTCCTGCTCGACGAGCCGACAACCGGCCTGCACCGCCACGACGTAAAACGCTTGCTCTCGGTCCTGCAGCGCATCGTGGACCAAGGCCACAGCGTGGTCGTCATCGAGCACAACCTCGACGTGCTCAAGAGTGCCGACTGGATTCTCGAAGTCGGACCCGAGGCCGGAGCCGGAGGCGGATCCATTGTCGCCGAGGGCACGCCCGAAGCCATTGCCCGCGCGAACACGGCGACGTCGGCGTTCTTGCGCGACGCCCTCGCGGCCAGCGAAGGGAAACTCGCCGCGGCCGAAGACCCCGCGCCTTACCGCGCGTTGGCCACGGTCCGGGGCACCGAACCTCGCTCGCTCCAGATCATCGGCGCACGGGAAAACAACCTGAAAAACATTTCGCTCTCGATCCCGCATCGTGAGCTCACGGTGGTGACCGGAGTGTCGGGCTCCGGCAAGTCGACCCTCGCCTTCGATATCATCTTTGCGGAGGGACAGCGTCGCTTCATGGAGTCGATGTCCCCCTATGCGCGGCAATTCGTCGAGCAGCTCCCGCGACCCGACATCGACCGTCTCACCGGGATCCCGCCCACGGTGGCCATTGAACAACGCGTCACCCGCGGATCGCGCAAGTCGACCGTCGCCACCATCACGGAAGTCGCGCAATACCTGCGCCTGCTCTACGCGCGGCTCGGAATCCAGCACCATCCGGAGACCGACCGACCGGTGACCCCGCTTTCGCCGGCGCAGCTGCAGGCGCTGCTGGTGAAGACCCTCGCCACCCCCGCCGCGCGCAAAGCGAAGCACCTCTACCTCTGTGCGCCGCTGATTCGCGGCCGCAAGGGACACCACGAGCCGATCGCCAAGTGGATCGGTCGCCAAGGCTACGAGTTGATGCGCGCCGACGGACGCGTGCTGCGGGTGGACACCTTTGCCAAACTCGATCGCTACAAGGAGCACGACATCGAGGCGGTGGTGGCTGACCTCCGCACGATGGAAAAACCCGCGAAGGCCAAAGCCACGCGCATCGCAACGGCGCTGACGAACGCCCTGAAGCTCGGCAAGGGCGCGTGTTTTCTCGCGCTGCCGACCGGCGGAATTCTTTCGTGGTTCTCCACCACGCGCACCGACATCGACACCGGGGAATCCTTTCCCGAGCTCGACCCCAAGCATTTTTCGTTCAATTCGCCGCGCGGGTGGTGTCCGACCTGTCGGGGCCACGGCCGCATCTACGACTGGATGCTGAAAAAGACCGACGACGAGGACGTGTCCGCGGAGGTGGCGGATGCCCTGCGTCACTTCGACCCCGATGATGTCTCCTCCCATGGCCGCCGCTGCCCGACTTGCGTCGGCGAGCGGCTCAACCGCATTGCGCGCGCGGTAAAATTGCCGCTCAAGCGGGCCGAGCCCATTTCCCTGACCGCGTTGCTCCGGCTCACGCCCGACGACTTGCTCGCCACCCTGCGCGCCTTGCAACTCGACGCTCGCGGCAAACTCATCACGCAGGACATCGTGCCGCAAATCGAGGAGCGGCTGCGCTTCCTCGCCCATGTCGGCCTGGATTATCTCGCGCTAGACCGACCGACCGAGACCCTCTCCGGCGGTGAGACGCAGCGCATTCGCCTCGCGGCGCAGCTCGGGTCGAATTTGTCCGGCGTGCTCTATGTGTTGGACGAACCCTCCATCGGCCTGCACGCGCGCGACAATGACCGGTTGATCGACACCTTGCAGGCGCTTCGCGCCAAAGGGAACACCCTGCTCGTCGTGGAGCACGATGACGGACTGATGGCCCGCGCAGACCGCATCATCGATCTCGGTCCCGGGGCCGGCTTGCACGGCGGCGAAGTTTTGGCCAATGACACGCCGGCCAACCTGCAGGGCATCTCCGGCTCACTGACCGGTCACTACCTCCAGAAAGGAATCCCGCATCCCTTGCGGGGAGCATATCGGCCGGTCGCCACCACGGGAAAAACAGGCCAGTCCGCGACCGAGTGGCTCGAACTCACCGGCATCAATTTTCGCAATCTGCGCGACGAGTCGCTCCGCTTGCCGCAGGCGCGACTGGTGATGGTCTGCGGGCCGAGCGGCGCG
>JAUXOH010000267.1 GCA_030682505.1 Candidatus Didemnitutus sp.
GTCGAGCAGGCCGGCATCCTCCGGCACCGGCGCGGTGAACGGATGGTGCGTGGCGGCGAAGGCCCCGCGCTCCTCGTCGTAGGACATGAGCGGAAACTCGACGACCCAGAGGAAATTCCACTGGTCGGGGCGAATGCTGAGCGGGCCGCGTTTCACGAGAAATTGGGCGGCATCGAGGCGCACGCGGCCGAGAATCGCGCAGGCGCGTTCCCACGGTGCGGCGGCGAAGAAAATGATGTCGCCGTCCTCGATCGCGAGGCGGGCGGTGAGTTCGGCTTTCTCGGCGTCGGAGAAGAATTTTACGATCGGCGACTTCCACTCGCCCTTCTCCACCTTGATGAAGGCGAGGCCCTTCGCCCCCATGGCCTTGGCGGAATCCTCGAGCGCGGTGATCTCGCCCTGCGTGATGTCGGCGAGGCCCTTGGCGTTGATCGCCTTGACCGAGCCGCCGCCGGCGACGGTCGAAGCGAAAACCTTGAAGCCGGAGGTCTTGAAGAGCGCGCTGAAATCGACGAGCTCCATCGCGAAGCGCGTGTCGGGCTTGTCGACACCGTAGCGGTTCATCGCGTCCTTGTACACGAGCCGAGGGAACGGGGTCGGCAGGTCGTGGTTGAGCACGTCCTTCCACACCTTCTTCAGCATGCCCTCGAACAGCGCATAGATGCCCTCGCGGTCGATGAAGGAGACCTCGACGTCGATCTGGGTGAATTCCATCTGCCGGTCGGCGCGCAGGTCCTCGTCGCGGAAGCAGCGGGCGACCTGGAAGTATTTCTCCACGCCCGCCACCATCAGGATCTGTTTGAACTGCTGCGGCGACTGGGAGAGCGCGTAGAACTGGCCGGCGTGGATGCGCGACGGCACGAGGTATTCGCGCGCGCCCTCGGGCGTGCTCTTGAAGAGGATGGGCGTCTCGATCTCGTAGAAACCCTGCCCGTCAAAGTAGTCGCGCACGGACTTGGTGGCGCGGTGGCGCACCGCGAGATTCCGGCGCATCTTCGGGCGACGCAGATCGAGGTAGCGATAGGTGAGGCGCAAGTCCTCGTTGACCTTGTCGCCGCCGGCATCGTCGAGCGGGAACGGCGGCGTGTCGGAAATGTTGTGCACCACCAGCTCGGTGGCATCGACCTCGAGTTCGCCCGTCGGCAGGCTCTTGTTCACCATGTCGGCCGGGCGCGGCTCGACCTTGCCGGTGATGGCGATGACGGACTCGTCCTTCAGCCGGGTCGCCTGCTCGCGCAACGCGGAGTCGAACTTGATCTGCGTGACGCCCTCGCGGTCGCGCAGGTCGACGAAGATGATGCCGCCGTGGTCACGGACGGAATCAACCCAACCGGTGAGCGAGACCGTGGCGTGGAGATCGGCGGAGGTGAGCTGGGCGCAATGGTGCGTGCGTTTCATGGAGCGGAACGCCCAACCAAACGGTCCGCGACCGGGTGGCGCAAACAGAAATTGGGTGCGTATGACAGAGGCCCGGCCGGCCGGCCGGAACGAGGGGGGGCGAATTCGTCGCCCCCATCTGTGGCGCGGCGAACGTGCAACCGACGGGGGCATGCCGGCGCGGATCCGCTGTGGGTGGCCCGCACAGGCCGCGCCACGTTTGCTTCAGGGCAAAATCAAGCACTCACCGGTCATCTCCGCCGGCTTGGGCAAGCCCATGAGGTGCAGCAGGGTCGGCGCGAGGTCGGCCAGCCGGCCGCCCGCGCGCAACTTGGTCTGCGCGGCCGAAAACTCCTCCCCGACCACAAACACCTCGACGAGGTTCAGCGTGTGCGCGGTGTGCGGGCCGTTGACCGTTGGGTCCCACATCTGCTCGGCGTTGCCGTGATCGGCGCAAATCAGCGCCTTGCCGCGGACTGATTCGAGCGCAGCCAGCAATTCGCCGACGCCGCGATCGGTCGCCTCCACCGCCTTGACCGCGGCGGCCAGGTTGCCGGTGTGCCCGACCATGTCGGGGTTCGCGTAATTGACGACGAGGAGGCCGTATCGGCCGGAGAGAATCGCGGCCTTCGCCGCGCGCGTGACCTCAACCGAGGACATCTCGGGCTGCAGATCGTAGGTCGGCACCTTCGGGCTCGGCGGACAGGCGCGCTCTTCCCCGGGAAACGGATCGGCGCGGTAGTTGTTGAAGAAGAAAGTCACGTGCGGATTCTTTTCCGTCTCGGCGCAGCGAAACTGCGCGATGCCCGCCTCGGCGACGACCTGGCCGAGGATGTTTTTCAACTTCTCCGGCTTCGGCAAAACGACGTGCACCGGCAGACCCGATTCGTAGGCGGTCATCGTCGCGTAGTAGAGATCGAGCTTCGCGCCGCGATCGAACTCCTTGAATCCGTCGAGCACGAACGCCTTGGTGATTTCGCGCGGACGGTCGCCGCGGTAGTTGTAGAACAACACCGCATCCCCGTCGCGAATCGAGGCGAGCGGCTGTCCCGCGGCGTCCACGATCCAGGTCGGCAGCACGAACTCGTCGCCCTTGCGGGAGTCGTCGAGCGGTTGGTCGTAGTAAGCCTGCACCGCAGCCTCGGCATTCGGCGCGGTGGCTTCGGCCTTCCGCCCCGTGAGCATCGCGTAGGCCTGGCTCACGCGCTCCCAACGGTTGTCGCGGTCCATGGCCCAGAAACGACCGCAGACCGTGGCGATGCGGCCGACGCCAATCTCGCGGCACTGCGCCTCGACCTGGCGAACGTAGGCCAGCCCGCTGTGCGGCGGCGTGTCGCGGCCATCGGTGAAGGCGTGCAGAAAGACCTCGGCCACGCCGTCGGCCTTGGCCTGGCGCAAAATGCCGTAGAGATGCTCGAGCATGCCGTGCACGCCCGCGTCGCTCACAATGCCCATCAGGTGCAGGCGCGAACCGCGGGACTTCACGCGCTCTACCGCCGCGCGCCACACGGGGTTCGTCGCAAACTTGCCCTCGGAAAAAAGTTTGTTGATCCGCACGAGCTCTTGATCGACGACGCGGCCGGCCCCGATGTTCTCGTGCCCCACTTCGCTGTTGCCCATCACTCCTGCGGGCAGGCCGACATCGAGGCCGGAGGCCTTGACGAGCGTGCAGGGAAATTCCTCGTGCAATCGGTCATCGCACGGCTTGACCGCGAGATGCACGGCGCTGGTCGCTTCTTGGGACGGGTCGGGATTTTTTCCCCAACCATCGCGGATGACGAGCAGGACCGGTGGATGTAGTAAATTCATGGGCGAATGTGCCGATAACAGGCGCAAGAATAGAACCCATTCCGGCAACTCACTGCCAGCAGAATTCCCCGCCCAGCCACCGTTCGCCTCTCCTCGCCGCAGAAAGGATTCTGCCATGACCCTCATCATTCGCGACCAGCTGACTTGTCCGCCGACGTGGTTCCTCTCCTACCGGGATCTGACACTTTACTGTCACATCATGCTCCGGCTCGAGATCGTCATCGAGTCCGCCGAACCCGATCTCTACTATCGCTGGATCGAGCCGAAGGGCGGGATGGATTTCATTGAAGACATCGTGCGCCCGGGTTCGGAACCCGGCGTCCATCTCGACACCGCCCGCCACTTTCCGTCCACCATCATCACGGATCGCATCACCCCGGACAACGTGCATCGGCTCATCGCGTCGATCCGCACCATGGCGGCGTGAAGGCATCCGCTGCGCGGATCCTTCCGCCGAGAAGGTTGCGGCCGGGCCTTGGCCTTTTTCCCACTGG
>JAUXOH010000176.1 GCA_030682505.1 Candidatus Didemnitutus sp.
TTCTTCAAGGGCGAGTTCTCCGGCGTGCATGACGTTGTCACCAGCGACGCCCCCGAGCACTTCTCCTCCCCGATGCTCGCCCACGCCGAGCGGTTCAGCAAGGTGATGACCCAAAAGGGCAAATACACCTACTACTGCACCCCGCACCCCTACATGGAGGGCGTGATCATCGTCGAGTAAGCGACGACACGAACAACCTTCTTCCTCCCGAACCCGCCTTCACCGGCGGGTTCTTTTTTTGTGCCCCCACATCGCGTGAACCAAAGCCTCCCCTCCCGGGCTCGGATCACTGCGGGGGTTGCTCGTCGCGCTTCCGTTGGCGCGCGTAGAAGAGCGAGAAGACGATCAGCACCACGCCGAGGATGAGGAACGAGACGATCCGGTAGGCGGGCTGCAGTTGCGACAGGTCGATAATGAAGACGTAGGCGATCGTGGCGAAGATCGTCGTGATGCCCATCCAACGGTATTTCTTGCTCTTGAGCAACAGGCTGGCGGCAAAATAACCCGCAGCGGCCAACAACCACGACGTGCTGACGAGTGACTTCGGCACGGTGTGGTAAAGGCCGTAGGGAATGATCACGGTGGCGGCCGCCAAGTAGGTGTTGCGCATCAGCTCTGTACGCACGTCGAGTCGCTCCTTCTGCCAATTCAAAATGCGGGCGATCAACAGCGCGACCAAGGCGAAGCTGAGGTTCACTCCCCCCGAGGCCGGGGCCATCACCAGATAGGCAAAGTAGATGCCGCCAAAGATGAACAGGTTAGTGACAATGATGATCTTGGAGCAAAACATCACCGCCGTCGCGGCCACCAGCAGGCTCTGCCAAGCCAGCCAGCTGTAGACCATCGGAGACGGGAACCAGGCCATGATGCCGACGCTGAGCGCCATGTAACCAAAGCACGCATAGACGGCCGTGCCGTAGCGTCCTCGATGGTGTTGCCAGTAGGCTGTCGCCGCGACGAGGAAACCCACCGCCATCGCCACCTGCACCCACGGTGGCTGCCCGAGGTGGAACATGCGCACGTTGAGCAACCCGAGCAGCATGAGGCCCGAGGCATTGCCGAAGGCCCGCACGATGCGCAAGAACGCGGGCTCGTCCTCCTGCGGACGCAACAGGCCCGCCGCCACAAACAACGCCCCGGCCAAGCCGAGAAACACGATGTTTCCGTGCGACTCCGTCAGGCCGCGCATCGGATTCCCGCCCAGCGGATTGCCGAGGAGCCACTGGAGATGGGTGGCGTAAACCAAGCCCATCGTCACGAGGGCCAACTTCCACCAATGCAGCCGAGCGTAGAGCGCCACGGCGATACCTGCCGCCGCCACCAACAGCGCAAAACCAAGGAGGGGCCGATTGCTGATGATGCCCGTCGCCAGCATGAGCAGCGTCGCCATGACCGCGATCGACTCGCTGCCGCGCCGGATCGCCACCCCGACCTGAACCGCGAGCACGACCCCGACCAGCACCAGCACGACCCCTTGGTTCGACACCGCCGGATTCACCGAGAAGAAATTCAACCGCAGGGTGGCGAAATAGAGGAGAAAAAGGGCCCCGCTGAAGACGATCCGCGACATCTCCTCCATGGATTTCTTCCAGAACCGCGCGAGAAACAACAGCCCGCCGACGGCCAAATAGCCGATCAGGCTGGGCACAAAGGCCGGCAAGGTGGCGAAAGGATAGATGACAAGAAAGGCCAGGCCGACCATCAACGCGACGACCCCTACCCGCGACAGCCAGAACTCACCGATCTCGGATTCCAATCCGGGTCCAGCGGGAACGGCGACTTCCGGTTCAACCGGATCGAGGGCGAGTTCCGTCTCGGCCAACGGGGCGATGCCCGTGTGACGTTCCAACCGCGACAGTCTCGCCTCGAGTTGGCGCAGTTTGTCCTCCCAGTTCGACGCGCCCTCCGGCGGTGCTCGCGAAGGATCGCCAGCCGGGAAAGCGGAGGGGTTGGGCGGGGTAGAAGGCACACCGGACGACCGGGCAACAGGGAGCGCCGGTCATCGGACCCATGATGCGCTTGTCGGGGCCAGCCGACTACGCGGCCCTTGCCCGGGTGTGGGCGCGGATTGCGCAATTCCCGGGCCGGAGCGCCGGCGGTCCCAAAAGAACCGGCGCGAACCCGGGAGAGTCCGCGCCGGCACTGGCTTTGAACCGGGGTTAACTAAGGAAGTGAGTCTACTTGCCCTGAATGCCGCCGTTGTGGCAATCGGCGCAGCGGAGTTCCGCATCGTAGTCGCCGGCGGGATGCTTGAACTCGAGTCCGCTGGCGCTGAGGGTCGCCAGCTCGGCACCCTTGCCTTGGGAAAGAATGATGTGGCACGAGGTGCAATCGCTCGCGCGCACTTTTTCGCCGGAGGCGGTGGAGTGCTTGTCGTCGTGGCAGCGGAAACAGCCGGGCCAGTCCTTGTGGCCGATGTTGTTCGGGTATTGGCGCCAGTCGGCCTTGCGCTCGGGGAACATCGTGGCGGCGTAGATGCGCTGCACCTCGGCGATCGTCTCGGTGAGGCCGGGCGCGTCCTTGTAGCGGCCCTTGAGGTATTCGGCGATCTTGCCCGGGGCCTCCGCCCCGGTCTTGATCGATTCCTGAGTCATCGCGGCCACGGCGTGGCGCTTGATATTCGGCAGTTCGGTGCTGATCTTGCCGAGCGCCATCGCGCGCTCGACGGAATCATTGGCCGGCGGGAAGACGTGGGCCGGGCGATTGTGGCAGTCGATGCAATCCATCACGCGGATCCGGTTCGCCGGCGGCTCGCCCTTGAATTCTTCGTTGCGAAAAATCTTGGCGGAACCGTCCTGCTTGTTGAGAACGCGCATCCAGACGATGTCCTGCAACTTTTCGTCGATGGCGTAATATTCGACGACCTGATCCTTGCTCACGTGCCAGTGGATGCCGTTGAGCGGGCTGCCCGGACGGCCGTTGTTGACGCGCATGAGCATCCGGACCGCGTAAGGCGTGTTCTTGCGGTCCGACAGGTAGTGCTCCCAATTCATGTCGAGATTGCCGAGAAACTTTTCGGGCCAGTGGCATTTTTCGCAAGTTTCCTGGGCCGGGCGGAGATTGTGCACCGGGGTCGGGATCGGGCGGTTGTAGTTGTCGAAGATAAAACCATAGAGCTGCCGGGTACCGTTGAGCTTGGCCTCCACGAAGGCCTTGGCGCCGGAGCCGACGTGACACTCCACGCAGGCAACGCGGGCGTGCGCGCCGCGCTGGTAGGTTTGGAATTCCGCGTTCATCGCCGAGTGGCAGACTTGACCGCAGAACACATTCGATTCGGCGTAGTGATAGGTTTGGTAGCTGCCGAAGGCCGACAAGAGCAGGAAGACCGCGCCACCCGCGACAAAGACCACGATGCGGCGGCGGTGAACAGAATTATCCCAGTCGATGGCCCAAAAGCTCGCTTTGCCGCCGGCGTGCAGGCGACGGTGCCGACGCTGCTGCCACCAGCCCAGGAAGACGAACGAGAGGCCGGCAATAAGAAACATCGGCGCGACCAGATAGGTCAAAATGCCGAGGTAGGGGTTCTTGTCCTCCTGGGTGAAATCCATCGCCACCAGCAGGGCGAAGGAGAAAAGCGCACCCACGGCCAGCACGCCACCGGCGGCGCTGATCCAGTTGTTGAAATTGGTGACCCGCTTTGGTGCGGGGGTCGGTTGAGGTGTGTCGGTCATAACGGAGTGGAAAGATCGAGGGTGCGTGCAGGGAGAGAAAAAGCCGACGGAGCGGGGGCTGCCGTCGGCTCGAAAAATGCCGGATTACACGGCGTCAGGTCTTGAGTTGGCGGATGAACGCCACGAGATCCTTCGCCTCCTGTTCGGAATACTCGTCGCGGAAACCTTTCATGCGCTCCTTCCCGTTCTCAAGGTAGCCATCCAGGATGGCCTTGATCATCTCGTCGTCCTTCATCTCGGCTTGGACTGCGGCTTCGGTGTAGTCGCGGATCTTCAGCTTCTTGCCCTGCTTGGTCTGGGCCTTGCCGTCTTCCCCATGGCAGGCGGCGCAGGAGTTTTCCCAGTTTTCCGAGGCGGGGGCGGCGTGGCTGGTCCCTGCAACGAACGCGAGGGCCACGCCGACAAGGGCGATTTTGGAGGTGGAGTTCATGGGCTTGGCTCAGGATAGAGGAATCCGGGGGCCGATGGCGATAGTGGAGTCGCCGCCGGCTCAGAGCGCGTAGTCGAAGGAGACGTAGGCGATCGGGCCCTTGAAGTTGGTGTTGCCACCGGTCGTATCGTTCTGGCTGTCCCGATATCCGGCCTTGGCGTTGAGCACCATCTTCTCGCTCAGCTTGCGCTTGATGCCGACGGTGAACATGTAGTCCCGGGCCATCACGCCGTAGGGCATGGTCATCGAGGCGAGCGCGGAGTCGTCGTTGTCGGCGCGGTAATACGTGACCTGGGTCTGCAGGTCGGTGGCCGCGTTGAGCACGACACCGTAGAGGAAACTCATCGTCACGTAGTTGTTGTTCGAGTTCTGCACGATCTTGTTGGCGTCATAGGCCACATTCGTGCCCGACGCGGGCACGACCCCGGCGCGCGGGTAGATCGTCTGGATGGTGTTGAACACAATCGTACCGTTCAGTTGCGCGTAGCTCTGGGCGTTCGGGGTCCAGTCGATCGTCTCGCTGATCGAGTGGTTCTCAATGTCGCCGGACTCGTAGGTCGGGAACAGCGGCTGCCGGCCGGTCACCTCGATTTCACCGGTGCGGTAGACATAGCGCGTGGTAAAGGAAAGCGCCGGGACGGGCTTGACGACGACGGTGGCCTTCACGCCTTGATACTCGTTGTCGAGGATGTAGACGTCGGGCCGGACGCCGATGCCGATCGACTCAAAGCTGTGCGACTTCTGGAAGACCTCGGCGCGCACGAGCAACAGGGAGGATTGGCGCCAGTTGGCACCGAAGGTGAAGTTGCCGTGGTCCTCGGAGAGCCGGTTGTCGGCCAGCGTGCCGTTGGCAGCCGTGAGCGGGTTGTAGGCGGAAGTATTGCCGTCGGTCCCCGCGGTGTCCTTCTCGTTGGCGTTGAAATAAAGCGTCACGTTCTTGAGGCCCGAGTAACGCACTTCCAGCTCCGGCGACACGGAATGCTGACGGAGTCGCGACCAGGTCAGGCGCGGCGTCGAGGTGGTGGTGATGACATCGTAGCCGCCGTTGCTCTTGGCCTCGGCGTCCTCGTAGCGCACGCCCAGCATCAGGGAAAGGTCCTTGAGGGGGGTGTAGTCCACCGCCGCGCGGCCGGTGAGGATCTTGTGCCGGGATTGGCCGTAGAGGGCGCTGACGTTGTAGGAACGCACCTGCTGCAGGCCCGTCGCGCTCGGCGTGGCCGTGATCAGCGAGCGGTAGCCGGAGAAATCGGCTTCCACGCGGTGGTAGCTGCCTTCCACGCGGGCTTTGAGCTGATCATTGATCACCGTCTCAACTTTGGCATGGGCGGTCTTTGAGGAGGACTCGATGCCGTCCGCCTGATCCAGGATGACTTGATTGCTCACCTGGCTGGGCGGCAGGAGAACGGTGGCGGCCGGGTTCGGGAACGGGCGGGCTTCACCGGGGAAGCGCGTGACATAGCGGATGTTGTAGTTGTCGATCCGCTCGACGCCGGCGCCGACCAGCATCGTCGTGTTGCCGATGGTGTGGTGCACGGTGGCGGTGAGATCTTCGCGGCGCTCGTCGAGCTTGAGGTAGCTGGGTGCGAACTTGCGGACCTGCGAGAACGGGGGATTGTTGTTCGGCAGTCCGGTGAAGTCCGAGTCGCCCCAGATCGTCGAGTCCTTCTTGCCGTCGCGGGTCTCGTTGACGTAGGAGACGGTGAGGGCCGGCTTGTCGGGCAACCCAACGGTGGCCTTCAGCCAGAACCGGCCGCGGTCGAGGTGCAGGTCGGGATCGGCCAATGACATCCACTGTTTGCTGATCGGGAAGAAGCCGCCCACGCCGTCATAGAAGGTGCGGAAGGTCTTGTAGCCGAGCTCGATCGTGCCGACGTCGTGCTTGGTGAACTTCAACTGGGCGAGGTAGTCTTCGGCGCCGAAGAGCGCACGGCCGTCGAACTTCATCGACGTCTCGTCGTTGATGTCGCGGGTGTAGCGGAATGACTCGATGCCGAAGCTGCCGTCTTTCGGAGCTTGGGTGCGGCTCTGATAGGCCGAGTTGCTGCCCGAGAGCGAGGCGCCCATGCCGGAGAGCTTGATGTAGTTTTCGAACTTGGGAAACGCGTCCGTCGCGACGGCCGGTTCCGCCCCACCGGCGCTGAGGCCGGCGAGAGCAATCACCGCACCGGCGAGGAGGCCGGTGGTGCGGACGAGAGGTGAAAGAAATGCTTTCATGGTTGGCAAGGGAAGAGGGTTAGTAGCGCAGGTGGTAGCTGGTGTTCGAGCCGTGGGGTGCCTCGTGGCAGCCGGCGGCCCAGCAGGTGCCCTGCATGGCGCGGGTGGTGTGATTCGCCGCCGACGCGCCGATGGCGTTGGCGTTGATCTGACCGGACGCGGTCGGGGTCTGCAGGTGGCACTGCAGGCAGAGATTGTAATCACGGGCGACCAGCATCTTCTGGTTCACCGATCCGTGCGGATTGTGGCACGAGACGCACCCTTCGCGCATGGCGCCGTGTTCATAGATGAACGGACCCTTCTGCTGGGTGTGGCATTTCACGCAGCTATCGTTCTGCGCTTCGATGGCGGAAGCGGAACCCTTGATCGCGCTGCCGGAGTGGGAGTCGTGGCAATCGCCGCAGGTCACCTTGCCGGACATCACCGGGTGGGCGTTGGGGAGACTGAATTCAGCGCGCTTGTCGAGATGGCAGGCGAAGCAAGTCTCGGGCGACTGGTTCGGATTGACGATCGTGCCGAAGGCACCGCCGGTCTTCACGTGCAGCGACCCGGCCCCGTGGCAGGATTCGCAGCCCATTTCCTGATCCTTGCCACCGGGGGCGATCAGTTTGGCATGAGAAGCACCCGCGAAGGTGTGCGAGACATCCTCATGGCATTGGGTACATTTGCTGGAGCCGACAAACGTCGCTCCGGGAATGGATGGGGGCGCCACCATGGTGCGGCTCGTCATCACGCAGGAGACGAGAAGGAGGCCCCAGATGGCGGCACCTCCGAAGATTAGGGTGCTCTTGATCCGGCTTGGATGAGTGCTCATTGCTGCAGCGGTTAGGTTTTCTTGGCTCGGTTGGATTGGTGAAGAGATGCGATGCCTCTTCTAGCATGCGGATCTTGCCATAAGCTTCGGCTTATGACTCCGCATGGCTTGTTCATGTCTCGGCGCGGATTGGAGGTCACTCGGGGCGGCACCAAACCTTGCGTATCAGGCCGACTGGTGGAGAAAAGAAGCGCGGCAACAATCGGCACCGTGTTTTCCGGTTTGGCATGGGATGGGCTAGCCGCTCGGTCGGATCCCGCCCCCCACCTGCGCAGCGGAAATGATTCCGCCGTCGACCGCAGGTCTGGCGGCGGAAATTCGGCCAAAGAAAAAGCCGGCGGAAGCCAAGGGCTCCCGTCGGCTTGAAAGTGCCGGACGTTCAGTCGGCGTCAGGGTTTGAGTTGACGGATGAAGGTCACGAGATCCTTCGCCTCCTGTTCGGAGTACTCGTCTTTATAGCCCTTCATACGCTCCTTGCCGTTTTCGAAGTAGCCGTCGAGAATCGCCTTGAGCATCTCGTCGTCCTTCATTTCGGCTTGGACGGCAGCCAGCGTGTAGTCACGGACCTTGAGTTTCTTGCCCAGCTTGGTCTGGGCCTTGCCGTCCTCCCCATGGCAGGAGGCGCAGGAGTTTTCCCAATTTTCCGCGGCAGTGGCGGCATGGCTCATTCCTGCGGCGAACGCGAAGGCGACGCCGGCGATGACGATCTTGGTCAGGTTTTTCATGTTGGTCAGGGTTTTGTTTTCAGACGGCCGGGGGGACTCAGAAGCGATACTGGAGCTTCGCCTGAATCATGTTGGCCTCGAAGTCAGCCTTGCCGGCGAAGACGGGATCCTTGCTCTCGGCATAGGCATACTTGACCGTGATCGTGGTCCGGCGGTCGAGCTTGCGCTTCCACGCCGCCGAGAAGGTCTGGGTCTCGGTCTGGTAGCCGTAGGCCGTGCTCTTGGCGGAGTTGTTGATCCAGCTGTCGCGGGCCTCATACGAGGTGTAGTCGAGCATGAGGTCGCTTTGGTCGTCGAGCGCGTAGGAACTGCTGAATCCGTAGCTGAGGTAGTCAGCCGTGCTCGGGGTCACAAGATCCGCCGCAGCACCCGTGGCGAAGTTCGCCGGGGTCTCGAAGGAATCGGTGACGTAGTTGAGGTTGGCCTGGAGGAGCCAACGGGCGAGCGGGTTCCACGTGACGGACTCGCTGAAGATCTTCTGCGTCATCGTCCCGCTCTCGCCGAAGGGCAGCCCGACTTCCTGCGAGTTGATCGTGGTCTGGAGGTAGTCGTAGCGCGTGACCGAGCGGACGGTCGGCGTCAGGCGCCAGGTGAGGCGGACATTGAAGTCGCTGGTCTCGAAGTCCTGGTTGCTGATGTAGGCCGGATACCGATCGGACGAGGTGATCGTGTTCGGGGTGGTGTCGCTCACAGCGAGGAAGTCGCTCTGGCGGGCCTTGAAGTAGTATTGCGCCGCCACCGTCACGCCCGGCTGGGCATACCAGTTGGCCGTGAACGAATACTTCTGGGTCGCGCGTTCAAGTTCACTGCTGCGGTCGACCGAGATCACCGCGTGGGAGGTGCCCGGCTCGAGGATCCGCGTCTCGGTGAGGTGGCCCTCGGAGTTGGACCAATCGCTGCGGAAGTTGAACGTGAAGTTCTTCACCCCCGTGTAGCGGAACTCGACGCCGGCGTTCATGGTGTCCCAATTCTTGTGGCTGTCGGCCTCGACGTCCTCTCTCGTGGCGGCAAAGCCGGTGTTGGCAGCGCCGATGTTGGTCTCGACAAACTCGATCAGGTTCTCCCACTCGGTCTTCTCAAAGCGCAGGCTTGGCACAATGGCGAGGTGCGGGAGCGGGCGATACAGCAGCGAGAGCGTCGCGACCGTCTGGGTCATCTCGGACTCGCCGAGCGACGGGTGACCCGCGATGGCAAAGAAGCCCTCGTCGCGCTGTTGGCGGGTCGGGTAGGTCGCGCTGTAGGCGACGTCATAACCGGCGCCGACGATGCGGCTGCCCGTCAATTCGGTCTCAATCTTGGTGCGGGAGACGGCCGTGGTGAGTTTGACCTTTTCGCTCAGGTCAACCACATACGAACCGCGCATCTGGAACATGTCGTATTCCTGACCTTCCTTGTGCGTGACGTAGCGATCGGCGGTGGGCTCGAGCGCGCGGCGGCGTTCGTAGCGGCCGTTGTCGTAGTCGCCCTTGTCGTAACGCAGGCCGATCGACCAGTCGTTGTTCTCCGTGCGCTTGCCGGCCGTGGCTTGAAGGATGTTGCGCGTCTCGTCGATCTTCAGGAACGACGGCACGAGCCCGCGGGCCGTCCCGACAAGGTTGGTGTCACCCCAGCTGGTGGAATCCTTCGTCCCTTCGCGGGTCAACAGGTCGTAGCGGAGCATCAGGCTGATCTGGTCCGGACGGTTGAGACCGGCTTCCACCCAGAGGTTGCCGCGATCGAGATGCATCTCCTCGTTGAAGATGTTGAACGAGAAACCCGTCGCCGGCCACACGCCGCCGGAACCATCGAAGTAGGTTCGGTACTGCTTGTAGCCGAACTTGACGTAGCCGACCTCGTCCCGGTTGATCGCCAGGTCGAGGAGGAAGTCGCCGTTGCCAGCCATGGCCTTGCCGCGCAATTTCAGCGTGGTCGTGTCGTCGAGCTCCGAAACATAACGGAGATCCTCGATGCCGAAGTAGCCGTCCTTGCGGAGTTGGAAGGCCTTCTGGAAGCCCGGGCGGTCGCCACTTTGCGTGGCATAGCCCGAGGCGAAGTCGATGTAGTTCTCGTAGGCGGGCTCCTTGTCTTGGGAGGCCGCGCTGAGCGCGGTCGGCAGGCCGAGCATGCTCGTACAGGCGAGCACCATCACGGACCGGCGGACTGAGTGGAGAAAAGGTGAAGTTTTCATCGCAGTGTCCTTTGGGAGGGGGTGTTAGAAGCGGAGGGAGGAACTGACATGGGAGCCGTGGACGGCTTCATGGCAGCCGGCGGACCAGCAGGTGCCGCGGCTCAGGAACGATCCGTGGTCGCGGCCACCAATCATGATCTGTCCCGTGCTGGTGTTTTGCTGGAAGTGGCACTGCAAACAGAGGTTCGCGTTGCGGGCCTTGAGCATCTTGGAGTTCATTGAGCCATGCGGGTTGTGGCAGGTGACGCAGCCTTCGCGGGAAGCCTCGTGCTCGAAGACATACGGGCCGCCTTGTTGCACGTGGCACTGCAAACAGGTGCTGTTGATGCTTTCCATCTGGGTGGTGTCGCCCTGCGCGACGGCGTCACCGCCGTGCGGATTGTGGCAATCGCTGCAACTCATCTTGCCGGACATCACCGGGTGGGAATTCGGCATGTTGAACTCGCCGCGCTTGTCCAAGTGGCATTGGAAGCAGGTCTCGGCGGTCGGGTTGTGAATCGTGCCAAAGGCACCGCCGGTCTTCACGTGCAGCGACCCGGCCCCGTGGCAGGATTCGCAGCCCATCTCCTGGCCGTTGCTGCCCTCGGCGATGAGCTTGGCGTGCGTCGCATTGTCGAAGCTATGGCTCACGTCGTCGTGACATTGGGCGCATTTGCCCGAGCCGACGAAGGTCGCGCCCGGAATAGAGGGCGGTGCCATCACCGTCCGGCTCGTCATTACGCACGAGACAAGAAGAAGTCCCCAGATGGCGGCTCCTCCGAAAATTAGTGTGCTCTTAATCCGAGTGGGATGAGTGCTCATGATTTCGTCAGGGTTAGTTTTTACGGGTGCTCTCGTTCAGTTACTATTCAAAGAAGTGATAGCTCAACCCGAACATTCTCGCATAAGCGCCACCTTATGCCTGCGCACATGTTGCGCAGGGTTATGCACGAGTTGCAAAGAATGACTCGTTGCGGCGTCAGCTCGCGGCGCAGACGCACATGATTTCTCGTTCGCAAAATCGAATCGAACGGTCCGCAGCAAGGCGTGACTTTTCATGCGTGGATTAATTCGTGGCCCGCCAACCGCAGCGTGCGGGAACGCAAAAAATTGCCAAGCTCACAATCCGAGAAAATAAACCGCCCCGCCGGAAAGCAGCACCATCGCGCCGGCCGCCGCATGGGTGTAGCGCTCGAAGCGCTGCAGTGGCAGCAACTGGATCCCGCGTCCGGCCAGCAGCACGGTGCCCACCATCGCCCCGATGGTCAGCACCGTGAATAGCGTGATCACCACCGACAGGCCCAGCCAATTCCCCTGCGCCGCGGGATACATCACGAGCGGAATCATCGGTTCACAGGGACCAAGGACAAAGATGGTAAACAGCACCCAAGGCGTGAGGTTGAATCCCGCCGTTTCCCCATGGGCATGCGCATGGGCGGCATCGTGGCTGTGGCGGTGGGCGTGCTCTTCCCCACCCTCGTGCGCATGGCCGTGCCCATGGGCACGGCTGCGCCACGCGCGCTTCAGTCCCCAGACCAAATAAACGGCCCCGAACGCGATCAACAGCCAAGCCGCCAGGCCGCCCCGCCACTCCTCGATGAAGGCCACGCGTTCCAAACCGAAACCGAAGATGACCGCGGCGAGTGCGACCACCACCGAACTCGCCACATGACCGAAGCCACACAGGCTCGTCCACCACACGGTCCGCTTGACCGACCAGCGCCGCGCCTTACCCATCACGATGAACGGCAGGTAGTGGTCGGGTCCGGCCAGCGTGTGCACCACCGCCACGCCCACGGTGCTGAGCAACAGGACGGTCAGGCCAGCCGAGCCAAACTGGGCAGTGGGGAGATCCGCCAGCACCAGCTAGCCCTCCGGTTCGTTGGCGAGCCGTTCCGCCAGGGCCTTCATCGCCAAGGCGACTTCCGGAACCGCGGCCGCGACCGCCGGCGACAGGTCCGTGCACATCGGGATCATCACTTCCACGGAGATGGTGAAGAGGTGGATGCGGGGCATCCGCTCCAACAGGGCGGAGGCGGCGAAGAGATCCTTCAGGCCG
>JAUXOH010000274.1 GCA_030682505.1 Candidatus Didemnitutus sp.
AGGGAACGGACATGAAAATTATTTCTCGTTGATGACGATCTCGATCCCGCCGGTCCAGCGGGAGGCCAGGTTGTAGACCATCGCCAGCAGCACTCCGACGAGGAAACCCCCGACGGCGTGGATGAAGGGCATGAAAAGGGAGGCGGCCCCGGCAAAGAGCCACGGAATGCCGAGCAGCTTGGGGGCGAATTCCAGATCAGTGACCGTCGCGGCGGCGCCGAGCGAGAGGAGCAGGATCGGCGCGACAATGAGGCCGATGAAACCGTTGATCAGGCCGAGGACGATGCCGAAGCGGATCGGCGGAACATGCATGAGACGGATGGTTTTCATGATTTTGCCCGCTGGCTTGCCTCCTGTTTGATCAGGTCGGCGATTTGCTTGGCTTTCGCCTCGTCCACCTTCTCGTGCAACTCGTCGTCCACCATCACCACCGGACCGGTGCCACAACTGGCGAGGCACTCGACGAATTCAATCGTGACCTCGCCATCGGGCGAGATCTCGCCGCAGTGGGTGTTGAACTCCTGCTCAAAACGATCGCAGACCTTGTAACCACCGGTGAGCGCACACGAGAGCGTGCGGCAGACCTTGATGTGCCGGCGACCGATCGGCTTTTGCCGGAACATCGGGTAGAAGGTGACCACTTCGTAAACGTTGATCGGCTGCAGTTCGAGCTTGGCCGCGATCCACTCGATCGCTTCCGGTGAGATGTAACCGACGTCCTCCTGGATGAGGTGCAGGAGCGGCAACAGCGCGCTGCGTTTCACCGGGTAATGGGTGATCACCTCGTCGATTCGGGAGAATGTGTCTGGCTTTAGGTTCATCGGCGCAGGAAATCAGCGGTCGCATTCGCCCATGACGAAGTCGAGCGAGCCGAGAATGGAAACGACATCGGAGACAAGGTTGCCGACGCAGAGCTTGGGCAGAATGGAGAGATTGGAGAAGGACGGGCCGCGGATCTTCATTCGCCACGGCACTCCGCCGCCCTTGCTGACGATGTAGAAGCCGAGCAGGCCCTTGGGGTTTTCCGCCTCGAAATAGACTTCACCCGCCGGCATCTGCGGCCCTTCGGTGACGATCATGAAGTTGTTGATGAGCTCTTCCATTGAGGAGAGAATCTTCTCCTTCGGTGGCGCAAAGATGCGCCGCGCATCCGGGGCATACCAATCACCGGTCGGGAACTTTTTCACGAGCTGCTTGATGATGCGGATCGACTGTTTCATCTCCTCGCCGCGCACCAGATAACGGTCGTAGCAATCGCCCTTGGCGCCCACCGGGACGTCGAAGTCGTATTGCTCGTAGCCCCAATACGGCCGGTCCTTGCGCAAATCCATCGCCAGCCCGGAGCCGCGCAGGTTCGGGCCGCTGAGGCTGTAGGCGATCGCGTCTTCCTTCGAAATGATCCCGACGTCCACCGTGCGATCGAGGAAGATCTTGTTGCGCGAAAGCAAGGCGAGCACCTCGTCGAGGATCGGCAGGAACTGGTCGCAGAACCCGTCAACCTCCTCGAGCCAACCCGGCGGCAGGTCGCGCGCGACGCCGCCAATGCGGCTGTAACTCGTGGTAAAGCGCGCGCCGGTCAGCTTCTCGAAGAGCGAGTAGAGCTTCTCGCGCTCGGTAAAGGTATACATGAACACCGTCCAGGCGCCGACATCGATGCCGAAGGCGCCGAGGCCGAGGAGGTGGGACGACACGCGCGCCATTTCCGAGGTGAGGACACGGATCGCGTCGACGCGCGGCGGCATCTTCAATCCGGCGAGCTGCTCGACGGCGTGGGCGTAGGCGGCATTGTTCGCGAGGGGGGCGATGTAGTCCAACCGGTCCGTGTAGGGCACGAACTGGTTGTAGGTCATGTTCTCGGCGATCTTCTCGTCGCCGCGGTGCAGGTAACCGATGACCGGCTCCGCCTTGGTGACGTTTTCTCCGTCGAGTTCGAATTGGATGCGCAACACGCCGTGGGTGGACGGGTGCGAGGGCCCCATGGAGAGGGACATCGTCTCGGAATCGAACTCCTTGGGGGAATTCACGGCGGTCTTCGCGGAGGCGTCGGTGAAAGTGTGCTCGGTGGCCATGGGATCAGGCATTGTCGGGCTTGGCGCTTTGCTCGCTCCACGCTTCGTCTTTGGCGCGCGGTTCGGACTCGCTCATCAATTTTCCCGGCGGGGCGACAAAGGGTCCACCCGCCATCGGGGAGGCGATCAGATCGATGCCGGTTTCGGCGGCGATTTCGGCGTCGGGCAGGTCGGTCGGGATGCCGGCGAGAGGGAATTCCTTGCGCAACGGATGGTGCGGATAGCCGTCCCACATCAGAATGCGGCGCAGGTCGGGGTGCCCCGGAAACTTCACCCCCATCAAGTCGTAGCACTCGCGCTCGTGCCAGTTGGCGGCGGCAAACAGCCCGGTGCTGGTGGGCATCGAGGGATTGGAGTCATCGGTGCAATCGGCGGCCACGCGCACCCAGACGAACCGCGTGCGGGAATAGAGATGCCAGACGACGGTGAAGCGCGGGGATTTTTCCGCGCTCCAGTCGATCGCCGTGAGGTCGGTAAGGTAATCGTAACCTTGCTCGTCGCGGAGGAACTGCAGCACCGCGAGGGCGGCGGCGGCGGGCACGTTGATGGCCGGATGATCGGAACTGGGGCGGGAGGTGGCAGCGGGGAACTTCCCCTGCACGGCGGTGAAGACGTCGGCGTTGGCGGTCATGGCAGCGGGCACGGGGCGCCTTAGGCGGAAAAGAGACGGGAGGCCGAACGCTCGCGTTCAACCTTGTTCTGGAGCTTGATCAGGGCGTCGAGCAGCGCCTCGGGGCGCGGGGGACAGCCACTAATGTAAACATCGACGGGAATGATTCGATCCACTCCTTGCAGGGTCGCATAGCTGCGATACATGCCGCCACTCGAGGCGCAGGCGCCCATGGCGATGACCCATTTGGGCGCGGCCATCTGGTCGTAAATCCGCCGGACCTGCGGGGCCATTTTATAGGTCACCGTGCCCGCCACGATCATGCAATCGGCCTGCCGCGGTGAAAACCGCATGACCTCGGCACCGAAACGCGCGATATCAAACCGACTGGCACCCACAGCCATGAGCTCGATCGCGCAACAGGCCAACCCCATGGGCATCGGCCACATCGAGTTGTTGCGGATCCAGTTGATGGCCGAGTCCAGCTTGGTGACCACCACGTCACCCTCAATCTTACTGTCGTAGGCCAAGTCGGTGTTGGGAGAAACCATGTCAGTGTGTGCGTAAAAAAATGCGCGTCACCCTACCACCCCACTCCACCCGCGCAAGGAGGTTTTGGTAAAGAGACTCGTGCATTAGTCAGCGGCGTCACGGGTAATCAAAACGGTTCATTGCCGCGAAAGGGCCACGCCCAAGTGCGTCATCAGGTGACAAATGCGCCGACTCCGTT
>JAUXOH010000276.1 GCA_030682505.1 Candidatus Didemnitutus sp.
GCCTCCCCCCAGCGGTGGCGCGCTTGCCGCGCCACGTTGCGCGGAAAGCGCGCCACCTACCGGGTCGCCCCGTTGCTACCGTTCAGACGGGAGCGCGGCCCCATGAACCATCCCGCCTAGGGCTTCTTCGGTTCCGCCTTCGGCGCCTCGAAGGTCACCTCTTTCACGGCCCCATGGATTTCCTTCAGGGCCGCGGCAATCGCGGCGCGGTCCTCGGGCGTATCCCGGATGACCGGTTGGCCCCCGGAAAAATCGATCGTCTTGCCCTCATTCTTGCCCCCGAGTTCGACCCAGGGCTGGGACGCGCCCGCTTGATCCACCAACGGGCCGATCGACCTGGGCTCGGTCGGCACTGCCGCCGCCTGGTTTTCCGCGCGACGGTCGATGACATACCACAGGACAAAGGCCACGGCGCCCAAGAGCAGCGCGAGCAGGAGGACGATCTCTTTTGATCGGCGCATGGCGGGCGAAGGGCGCGGACTAGTCGCAGGGGTTCTTTTGCTTGGCGGCACCGAGCAGCAACCCGACCAACAAACCGATGCCGCCGCAGGAAACGATGAGCAATGCTTGCGGGATCTGCATCGACCAGACCAGGAAACGCACCGTGAGCTGGCTGAAATTCTGCGCCGCAATGATGCCGAGCAAGGCGAGCACGGACAGGGCGAGGTAGAGGCGGACTTTCATCGGAAAATCAGGCGGAGGCGTCCAAATCAGGCTTTTGCTTCACCTGCAGCGTGCCGGACCGGATGTGCAGGTCGCGTTGCGGAAAGGGAATCTCGATGCCATGGGCCCGCAGGGCGCGATCGATGGCAAAGTTGATCTGACTTCGAAATCGGCGGGGAGAGGATGCGAGCTCCTGCGTCCAGACGGCGAGTTCGAAATTCAGCGAGCTGTCCCCGAAACCGTCGAAGAACAGGGCGGGCTCGGGAGTCTTGAGCACTTGCGGATCGTTGGCCGCGATTTCCATCAGGACGGTGGTGAGTTTGTCGGTGTCGGTGCCATAGGCCACGCCGAAGGGGATGCGGATGCGCACGCGCGGGTCGCCGTGGCTCCAGTTCGTCACCGTCTGGGTGATGAAATCGCTGTTCGGCACGATGATCGCGATGTTGTCGTTGGTGACGACGGTCGTGCTGCGGAGGCTGATGCGGGTGACGCGGCCGGCGACGTTGGCGACTTCCACCCGGTCGCCGAGCTTCACCGGGCGCTCCGCAAGGATGATGATGCCACAGATGAAATTGTTGGTGATGTTCTGCAGGCCGAAACCCAGACCGACACCAACGGCACCCGCCAGCACGGCGAGGGAGCTGAGCTCAACCCCGACCAGATTGAGCGCCACGTAGCCACCGAGCACGATCAGGCAATAGCCGGCGATCTTGATCGTCGCGAATTGCAGCGACGGATCCATGCTGGTACGGGAGAGGGCCCGCGCGAGGAAGATGCGCGTGACGACCCGCACCATCAAAATCACGCCGCCGAAGAGCAGAAAAAACTTTCCGATCAAGGCGAGCGTGAGCACGCGGGCGCCGAGGGTGAAGATGGGGTAATTGAGGACGTCTCGGAAGACCTGGGTGAATTCGGTGGCGGTCGTGGGTTCCATCTTCCGTCACAGGCTAGGCGAGAGCCCTAGAGCTGTCACGGTCTGATTCCGGCGGACGCCGCGTTCGCGGTTCCGGTTCGCCGGCGAATCATCGCTCGCGTTTCCGCCGGTTTTCCCCACGCTTCCTTGTTGCCGGCCAGGGACTCGGCGCGGCGCACCCTGAGGCTCTTTCTCCCCATGAAAATCCATTTCTGTTCCGTTTTGGGTTCGCTGCTTTTGCTGGTTGCTCCCGCTCTGGCGACCGAACCGACCGGCGCGCCGATCCTGCAACAACAATGGTCGGCCAATTCGTATGCTGACTCGGGCACCGAGCCGTCGGCCTGGCGAATCATGGGCTTGGGCGGCTGGCAGGAATTCTGGGCGCACCAGCTGAGTCAGGAACCACCACCGGCCCCCGATTTCGAGCGTTGCAGCGTCGTCGTGCTTGCGGCCGGTCGGCGCTCGACCGGGGGCTATCGTGCGGAAGTGGTGCGGGCCGTGCGGGAGTCGAATCAATGGGTGATTGAATTTATCGTGCACCGACCCTCCCCGGCATCGTTTGTCACGCAGGCGCTCACTTACCCGGTGGCGGTGGCCGTGTTTTCAGGCTCCGGGATCTTTCGTCCCCAAGTCCGGAATGTCTCGCCGCCAGACGAAGCACACGGGGAGTCAACCGAGCGCTAGCGCGATCACGCCGGCGACCATGCCGGTCGCGGCGAGGAGACGGCGGCTGGCGTCGGCCTCGCGCAGGAATTTGGCGCCGAAGAACGCGCCGATCACGATGCTGATTTCCCGGGCCGGGGCGATGTAGCTGACCGGGGTGAAACTCATCGCGGTGAGAATCAGGACATAGGCGGTGGGTCCCAGCACGGCCACGGTCAGCGCCTTGCCCCAGTGGTCGCGCCAGTCGCGCGCCACCTCCGGCCACCGGCGCAGGGCAAACGGTGTCAGGAGCGCGCCGATCACCAGTTGCGTGCCGAAGTCATACAACAAGGGCGGGATGCCGAGATGGAACACGGCGCGCTGGTCCCACACCGTGTAGGCCGCGATGCAACAACCACAGGTGAAACCGTAGAGCAGACCTTGCCGCAGATGCGCGCGGTCCGCCTTGAGCAACGACGCGCCGCCGGTGAGATAGAAGATGCAGGCGACGATCACGAGGCCGCCGCCGAGCGCGAGGGGCGTGGGACGCTCCCCGAAAATCGCGATCGCGGTCAGCGTGGAAAACAAGGGACCGGTCCCGCGCGCCAACGGATAGACCAGCGAGAAATCGCCGGACCGATAGCCGCGCTGCAACAGCAGGGCGTAGACGGTCTTGATCAAACCGCTGCCCACCACGACCCAGAGGATGCCTGCGGGCACGGACGGATTTTTCCACAGCCAATAGCCGGTCGCCACGGGAATGTAGAGGGCGAGCGACATCGCGCCGCCCAACCAGACGAAGGGCAGGCCACCCCCGGAACGCTTCGCCGCTAAATTCCACGTCGCGTGCAGCAACGCCGCGACGAGAACAAGAGCGAGCGCGAAGAGGGACATGCGCGCGGGCTATGGGCTGCGCTGGTCTTTGCCGGTCGGGTTCTTCACGTAGGTGTCGAGCCACGGCGCCGTTTCCCACAGCACATGGAGCAGCGATTCGCGGGCCCGGGCGGTGTGGGTTTCTACAATCCAAAGCGCACCGGGGTTTTCGCCCGTGTGGACGACGGCGGCGACATGGCGGCCGTCTGGCGACCACGAGACATGGGTCAGTTGTGCCCCGGTCGGGAATCCGGTGACGACGCGTTCGCGTCCCTCGGCGAGGGATTTGAACGTGAGTTGCGTGAACGAAATCCCGCGATTGGTGGCGAGGGTGTGGGGATTGAAGCGCACGCCGGCGAGTCGCAGCTCGGGTGCCGCGAGTTCCGCCAGCGCCGGGGCGGGCGCGCGGGTGAGCAACAGGGCCTGCTCGCGATTGGGGCTGAGCGTGAGCTCGGGGGGCAGCGGCGCATCGACGATGGCGGCGAGGGCCGCGGGCGGCAGTTGGTAGCCCTCTTGGGCAAGGGAGAGGGGCAGCCAGACGAAGAGAACAACCAACCGGACAAGAAGGCGGATCATGGAGAAAAGTTGCGGGGCGTTTCGCGGATTGGCAATCGCGGGCGCGAGCGTGGCGTTGCTTGCGCCGGAAAAAAGCGAACACTGCCCGCAACCCATGCCCCAGACCGCCGCCATCTTCCGTGAATTGCGTCCGACGCTGGCGCTCGCCTTTCCGATCATCGTCGGCCAGGTGGGGCAGATGATGATGGGCATCACGGACAGCGTGATGATTGGCCAAGTCGGCAAGGTGCCGCTGGCGGCCTCGGCTTTTGCCAACGGTGTGTGCAACCTGATCTTTATTGTGGGCATGGGTCTGCTCCTGCCCGTTGCGGTGCTGGCCGCGCGGGCTCACGGCGCCAAGGAATCACGCGAGTGCGCGGAATATCTTCGGCACGGGATGGCAACGGCCGTGGCGATCGGGGGCGGGACGCTGTTGATTCTCGGTTTCCTTTCGTCGCAGCTGCATCATTTCGGGCAACCGGCCGAAGTGGTGGGCGAGGTGAATCCCTATTTTCTGTTGCTCACGGCGTCCTTGATTCCGGCCTTTCTGCATCAGGTGCTGAAACAGTTCAGCGAAGCGATCGGCCATCCGTGGGCGGCGATGAATATCCTGCTCGGTTGCGTGGGCCTGAATGTGTTTCTCAATTGGGTGCTCATCTACGGCAACCTCGGCGCACCGGCCCTGGGGCTCGCGGGGGCGGGCTGGGCCACGCTGGCCGCCCGCACCACGGCCGTGGCGTTGCTCTGGTGGTGGCTCGCCCGGCAACCCGCCGTGCGCAAGGAATGGCCGGAGCGCTGGCGCCGCACCCTCTCCTGGACGCGTCTGCGCGAGATGATGCGCATCGGCATTCCCGTCGGCAGCCAGTGGTTGTTTGAGGCCGGCGCGTTTTCGGCGGCGGCGTTCATGATGGGTTGGATCGGCACGGTGCCGCTCGCAGCGCATCAGATCGCGCTGAGCTGCGCGGCCTTCACCTTCATGTTTCCGCTCGGCCTCTCGGCCGCCGTGAGCGTGCGGTTGAGCAAGTCGCTCGGCGCGGGGCGGCTCGATGTGTTGCGGCCCATCGGTTTTGGCGCTCTCGCGGCCGGCCTCGTCGTCATGTCGTGCTTCGGTCTGATCTTTGCCTTTGGCGGCGGACTGCTCGCGCGCGGCTTCACGCCGGAAGCGGACGTCGTGGCGCTGGCGACGAAGCTGCTCGTGGTCGCGGCGGTCTTCCAGATTTTCGACGGCGCGCAAGTCATCGGCGCGGGCGCGCTGCGCGGACTCACCGACGTGAAAATCCCGACCCTGATCACGTTTATCGCGTATTGGATCTTTGCGCTGCCGGCCGGTTACCTTCTGGCGTTCAAGACGCCGGTCGGCGCCGTGGGGGTCTGGATGGGACTGGCGGCCGGCCTCGGCAGCGCCGCCGTGTTCCTCGCGTGGCGCTTCCACCACAAGACCCGGCCCGGAAGTTTGTAACGTAATACGGCACAAGTCGCCACGGCGACACGACCGATCGGTCGTGCGTGCGCTGGCCGGAGTGCATGCTTCAGCCCTTCCCCCGGCCGAAGTAGTTTAATGGATTACAAACAGGCGGGGTGCGGGCGCGTTCAACGCCGGGCGGGCAGGTTCTTGGCGTCGCTCTCGATCACTTGGATTTCCCCGAGCTTCACCTCGGCCCGGGCGTCGTTGAACATCTGCAGGCCGTCGGTGGTCTCGCCGAAGTAGGGCGCGGCCACGCGCAGCATGGTCGCGAGCACGTCGGAAAATTTCTGTCCGTGTTGCCGGGGTGCGGCCACGAAGGTCGTCCACAGCCGCGGCGCGTTGTTTCCCTTCTGCATGAGTTCCGCGTAGTCGAAGGCATCGACGACGATGAGGTAGAAATCGCGGGTGGCCTCGTATTCCTCCGCGCCGGAGCGTTGGGCCAGGGCGGCGCCGGAATTGAGCGGAGAGCCGCCCTCGGGGGTGGAGGCGGCACTGCCGTAGCCGAAGCCGCGGGCATTTTCGTTCTTCGCTGCGGAGCCAAGCGCGTCGTCGTTGCCGCCGGAACGGCTTTCCCAGAAGACATCGCCGCCGAGGATCGTGAGCGTGCGCCCGCGCGGGCGCTCGACGAGTCCATCGCGCCAGGCGAGGGAGCGCGTGCGGATGGTGGGTTGCCGCCAGGGGCGCTCGCCGGCGTTGACCCGCAAGATCAGGTCGACCTTCGCGGGTTCGGCGATGCGGCCCTGGTCGTCGGTCGCGTTGATGAAGCCCTTCTTCGCGAGCGTGTCGGTCAACCGCCGGCAGATCTCATCATAGCCGAGGTCCGCTTCGTAGAGTTCGCCCGGAACGAAAACATAGCGCTGCGGGGCGGCGATCCGCTGGAGCGCGGCGGTGGCGGGGTTGACCTTGGTCTTCTCGACCTCGAGCCGACGCAGCTCGTCGCGGGAGAGCTGGCGGTAGTGGGCCGATGAAACCGAGACCGGCGCGGGCGCAAGGTCGGGCAACGGATCGCCTGCCAGAGCGGGCAGGGCGAGAAGTGAAAGCAGGGCGGCGGGAAGGCGGCGGAAGGCGGTCATGCTGCGGTTTGATTCCTCGAAAGCGGGGCGGTTGGCAATCCCGACGGGATGACCGGCGCGCCCGCGGGATGGGCATGGCGCGCTCCGGCCCCGGCCTGGCAGGGCCCGGCGCCGAATCTGGCCGGATTGACGGAATCGGTTTGCCCGTGGCGCCGAAGCGCGAAGCCTTGTCCGGATGAAATTGCTTTCGTGGAACGTCAACGGGGTGCGCGCGGCCCTCGGCAAGGGGTTGCTCGAATGGATGACTGCGGCCAGCGCCGACGTCATCTTCCTCCAGGAGGTCAAGGCGCTGCCGGGTGACGTGCAGGGTGTCGCGTGGCCGAAGGGCTACGAGGTGATCTGGAACGCGGCCGAGAAAAAAGGCTACAGTGGCACCGCGCTCTTCACGCGCCGCCAGCCGCTCTCGATCCTGCACGGGTTCGGTTCGCCGGCGCACGATGCCGAGGGCCGGGCGATCACCGCGGAATTTCCCGACTGCTACGTCGTCGGCGTTTACGTGCCGAACGCGCAACCGGAGCTGGCGCGGCTGGCGTTCCGGCAGGCCTGGGATCGCGCGTTGCTCGCCCACGTGCGGAAGCTGGAACAGAAAAAACCCGTGCTCTTCTGCGGCGACCTGAATGTCGCGCACGAGGAGATCGACCTGGCGCGCCCGAAGGAAAACGTGGGCAACCCGGGTTTCTCGGACGAGGAGCGCGCGGGATTTCGCGATTTCGTCGCGGCGGGTTTTGTCGACACGTTCCGGCAATTCGAGAAGGGCCCGGGTCACTACAGTTGGTGGACCTACCGGGCCGGGGCGCGGGAGCGCAACATCGGCTGGCGCATCGACTACGTGATGGCGTCGGCCGCCCTTGCACCGCGGTTGCAGCGGGCGTGGATCGAAGCGCACGTGCCCGGGAGCGATCACTGTCCGGTGGGGGTCGAACTCAAGTGAAACACCCACGGGAAAAGAAAGGCCGGCCCGTGCTGCCGGAGCAGGTGCGTTTGGGCCGGTCGGGCCTGCATGGCTACGGCCTGTTCGCGCGCGACTTCATTCCCGAGGGGGAGAAGATCATCGAGTATGTCGGCGAGCGGATCACCAAAGCGGAGGCGGAGCGCCGCGAGGCGAGGCGGGTGGCGCGACACGCGGCGGGGGAAGACAGCTGCGTCTATGTTTTCACCGTGAATCAGCGGCACGACCTCGACGGGCAGATGCCGTGGAATATCGCGCGGCGGATCAACCATTCCTGCGCGCCGAATTGCGAGGCGATGAATTTCCGCGGCCGGATCTGGATCGTGGCCCTGCGGGACATCGCGCCGGGCGAGGAGCTCAGTTACGATTACTGCTTCGACTTGGAGTTGTGGCGCGACCACCTCTGTCGCTGCGGCGCGAAGGACTGCGTCGGTTTCATTGTGAAGAAATCCCAGCGCTGGCGCGTGCGACGCCTGCTCGCGGCGGAAAAGCAGGCGCGGTGAACGGGGCAAGGCCCGATCCGCAAGGCCGGGAGTGCTTGCGACTTCGCTGAAGGTGACCGAGACTTCGGACATGACTCCCGCTGCTGCACTCAAGAAACTCATGCAGCGTCCGCCGGTGTTGTCGGTGGCCTGTGCCGAAAGTGTCACCGGCGGCAACGTGCAGGCGCTCCTCACGTCGGTTTCCGGCGCCTCGGATTATTTTCTCGGTGGCATCACCGCCTATTCGTTGGACGAGAAGGTGCGCTGTCTCGGCGTGAACCGGGCCCATGCGCGCCGGGCGAACAGCGTGTCCCAGCAGGTCGCGGTGGAGATGGCGGTCGGGGCGTGCCGGTTGTTCGACGCCGATCTTTCCGTCGCCACCACGGGTTATGCCGAGCCGGCGCGCGCCCATGGCATCAAGGTCCCGATGGCATGGTGGGCCATCCACCACCGGCTCGGAGGCGGCAGCGCCGTGGTGATTTCCGGCTGCGTGGAAGTGACGGGCGAGGACCGCGTGGGCGTGCAACTACGGGTGGCGGAAACGGTGCTGGCCGAACTCGTGGCCTACGTGCGCGAATTGCACGGGGCGCGGAAAAAGAAGGCCCGGAGAAAGAAGGCGCCGAAGAAAACCGCGGCGAAAAAACGCGCGCCGAAGCGGCGCTGACCGCGCGGGCACAAAAAACCCGCCGCGTTTCGGCGGCGGGTGGAAGTGGGGGGAGGCGGGACCGGGCGGGTTAGCGGCTGGTCAGGCGGTTGACGTAGTTCATGATGAACTGGGCTTCGGGCGGGGGCGTGACCCAGTCGCTGAAGAGCAGTTCCGGCGCGCGGTGGTTCGTTTGGTAGAACAGGCGGTTGGAAGTCTCGTCCGGCTGCATGAAGCCGGTCTTGACGGACGCGCCGACGAAGAAGCCTTCCTGTTGCGAGTAGGCGAGCACGTTGGCGCCGTCGAAGAGCTGTTTGTTGAGCGCCTCGGATTCGCTGGCACGGACCCCGGCGACGGCCTTGGCCTCCGCGCCAAAATTGAAACGGCTCTTGAGCAGCAGGCGCGTGGTGGGTTCGTCCATGATCACCAAGACCTTGTTCACCGACCGCACCCCGATCTGCAGACCGAGCGAGGTTTCGGCGGCGCGCAGGAAAATCGGAATGGACCACTGGCCATTCGGGCGGCGCACGAGCGCGACCGCATAACCGTCCTTGATGCCGAAAAACAAACCGGCCTGCACCTGATTGATCACGACGATGCCTTGCGCGCGGCGCAGCACTTCGGCGGGAATCGCGGTCTTCGTGCTGGATTGCAGGTCCTGCAGGATGGCTTCCGAGGTATCGAGCCACTCCACGAGAGTGGAGCGCTTGACGGAATGCGGCGTCGCGGCGTGGGCCGGCAGTGCGAACACCGCGAAAGTGGCGAGGAGGAGAATGGCGTTGAGAAACTTCTTCATGATTACGTTGACAGCAAAGCGGCTCCGGTGAGCCGGTTAAGAGAGGGTATAAACAGAATTAGGAGGGGAATGAAAGCCCTTCTTGGTGGAAAGAGCTCCGGTTCGACCCCGGGGAGGGGCCTAATCGAGGCCGCGGCGGGCGACCTCCTCCTCATCCCAGCCGAGATAATGGCCCAGCTCGTGGAGGTAGGTCAGGCGGACTTCGTCGCGGAAAATGGCTTCGTCGTGCTCGGCATAATCCCAGATGTTTTCGAGGAAGAGCAGGATCTGCGGGGGGAGGGGCTGGCTGCTTTCCATGAAATCGCCGCCATGTTCGTGGCCGACGAAGAGCCCGAGGATGTCCGCCTCCCAGCCCTCGGCGAGCATGGCGTCATTGGGCACGGGTTCGCAGCAGACCGGGAGGCGAGCGGCCGCAGATCGGACCTCGGCCGGCAGCCGGTCCCGCGCACGGGTGATGACCGGTTGGGCGAGGGCGTTGAGACGGCTAAAATCCACCCTCCGAACCAAGCCCTTTTCCTGCGGTCCGCAATGCCCGACTCCCGGTCCGGTTACGTCAACGGACCCCCGGCGGTTACACCAGACCGGCACATTTTAGGCGCAAAAAAACGGGGTCGGTTGAAACGAGGTCGGCCGGGCCGCGTCTTGGACCGTAACATCCAACCCAGTCCCAAGATGAAAAAGTCCAACGAAATCCTGATCGTCGCGCTGGCCATCGGCCTCGCCTGCCTCGTCCCGAACGCCACCGCCCAGACCACCGAGAAGCCCGCCCGCGGCGAGCATCCCCGCGCCGAGAAGGCGCGCGAGAAAGCCGGCGACAAGCTCGGTCTGACCGATGCCCAGAAGGAGCAAATGAAGGCGATCCAGGCGGAGCAGAAAGCCGCCATGGACGCCCTGCGCGCCGACACGTCCCTGACCCAGGAACAACGCCGCGAAAAGGGCCAGGCCCTGCGCCAGAGCTTTGGCGATCGCCGCAACGCCGTTCTGACGCCCGACCAGCGGACCATCGCTTCCGAGATGCGCGCGAAGGCCAAGGCGCATCGCGACGAGCGTGGCGCCGACGGCCCGACGGAGCGTCCGGCTGACCGTCCCGCCGGTGGCGGACGCAAGTCCGGCAAATGATTTCCCCGCTTCGCAGGGTGTAGCCAGCAGTGCAGAACGCGCCGCGGTCCAGGGGTGGGCCGCGGCGCACTTTTTTGCAAAAATCAGTGAAACGCCCCGCGGAGACGCGGCGTCTCTTCCTTCGTCATGAAAACAACGCACCAGGCTCTTCTTGTTTCCGCAGCGCTGGCCCTCGGACTCGCCGCCACGTTTGCCTTCGCCAATCCCGGCAAACCCGATGGTCGCGGCAACCGGGGCGAACCCGGTCGCGGACCCGGCATGCACGCCCAGCAGAGGCACGCCATGGCCGACTACCTCGGCCTGACCGACGAACAAAAGGTCGGCTTTCAGGCCAACCGCGAAAAGCAGATGACGGCCTTGAAGACGCTCCATGCCGACGAAGCCCTCACGCCTGAGCAGCGGCGCGCCGAGGCCCACGCGATCCACGCGAATTTCGAGGGTCAACGCCAAGCCCTCCTCACGCCGGAGCAGAAGGAGAAGGCTGAGGCCATGAGGGCCGCCGTGAAGGAGCGCGTCCAGCGCCGCATCAAGCAGCACGCTCCGGAGATGGCACAGCGGGAAACCCGGGCGTTCCTGCAGGAACAGCGGAAGCATCGGCGCGGGAAGTAAGACCAATTGCCCCGGACTTGGGCGTCCGGCCGCCCCGCGGGACGCCCCTCACTCCCGACCACCGCACCCGCGGGCGGTGGTTTTTGTTTTTCCCCTTGGATTGAACCCGGTGCGGCTGCACGCTGCGCGCGATGAACGAGCGGCAGATCGGGGTGATCGGGGGCGGGGCGGCGGGATTCTTCGGCGCCATTGCGTGCGCCGAGGCCAATCCGTCGTGCACGGTCACGCTCTACGAGGCCACGGCCCACCCGCTGGCGAAAGTGAAAGTGTCCGGTGGCGGCCGCTGCAACGTCACGCATGCCTGCTTCGAGCCGCGCGAACTCGCC
Source organism: Candidatus Didemnitutus sp. (assembly GCA_030682505.1). Lineage (GTDB taxonomy): Bacteria > Verrucomicrobiota > Verrucomicrobiia > Opitutales > Opitutaceae > Didemnitutus. The sequence goes on from JAUXOH010000276.1 coordinate 11,109, forward strand.
CGGCGCTACCCGCGGGGCGCGCGGGAACTCACCGGGGCCTTCAGTCGTTTCCAGCCGCGCGACACCGTCGCGTGGTTCGAGGCTCGCGGGGTGTCGCTCAAGGCCGAAAGCGACGGGCGGATGTTTCCCGTGACAAATGATTCCCAGACCATCGTCGATTGCCTGATGGGCGCCGCGCGCGAGGCGGGGGTGCGGCTGCGCACGCCATGTGGTGTGAAGCAGGTGGAAATCGAACCGGTCGGCGTGCGCCAGGTAGAGCGGGTTGACCCCAACGCGCTCTCTTCCGCTCCGAACGAGGTGGAGCGGGTTGACCTCAACCCGCTAACAACGGGCAAGACCAACGCGTTGGGGTCAACGCGTTCCACCTTTCGACTCACGCTGACGACCAACGAGGTCGTGACGGTGGACCGGGTGTTGTTGGCCACGGGCGGCAACAAGTCCAACACCGGCTTCGAACTCGCGCGCCAGTTCGGCCACACGATCGAGCCGCCCGTGCCTTCGCTCTTCACCTTTCACATCACCGATCCGCGCCTGAAGGACCTGAGCGGGGTCTCCGTGGAGGAGGCCGCGACCGCCGTGGTCGGCACGCCGTTGCAGGAGCGCGGGCCGATGCTCGTCACGCACTGGGGGCTGAGCGGTCCGGCGGTGCTGAAACTTTCCGCCTGGGGTGCGCGGCTGCTCGCGGAGCGCGACTACCGGTTCACCCTGCGCGTGAACTGGGTGCCGCGCTTCAACGTCGAGACGGCGCGCGCCGCGCTCGAGCGCGCCCGCGCCGCCGAGCCGCGCAAGCAGGTGACGACGTGGTGTCCGCTCGGGGTGCCGCTGCGCCTGTGGGAACGACTCGTGATCGCGGCGGGCCTCTCGCCGACCACGCCGTGGACGGCGGTGCCCAACGCGGCGCTGCGCTCACTCGCGGCGCAGGTGACCGAGGCGGAATTCGCCGTGGGCGGGAAGAGCTTGTTCAAGGAGGAATTTGTCACCTGCGGCGGGGTGCGGCTGGCGGAGGTGGATTTCAAGACGATGGAAAGTAGGCTCGTGCCCGGGCTGTATTTTGCCGGCGAGATGCTCGACCTCGACGGCATCACGGGCGGGTTCAATTTCCAGGCCGCGTGGACCACCGGCTGGCACGCGGGCCGCGCCATGGCAGGGTAGCCGGGATGACTGGAGAAAAGAGAGAAAAAGGAAGGACGGGAAACCACGGAGACACAGAGGGCACGGAGGGACGGCGGACGGAGAACACGGAGGGGAAAATATTTGTCCACGGATGCCCGGCAGAGATTCCCAGTGCCGTGCCATACTCGACCCAGTCGCAGCCCGCCTCACGCAGACTGAAATCGCGACGGATGGGACGTTCGATGATGCGCAGGGTTCTTTTCATAATTCCCGCCTCACGCAGACTGAAATCGCGACGGATGGGACGAGTTCCGGCCGATCGACGTTAACGGCGATTGCATCCCGCCTCACGCAGACTGAAATCGCGACGGATGGGACGAAGGAGCTGCGCGTTTTGTGAAAAACGGCAAGCACCGCCTCACGCAGACTGAAATCGCGACGGATGGGACGAGACAATCATCTGTTGCTGCGAATCAAATCCACCGCCTCACGCAGACTGAAATCGCGACGGATGGGACACCACAAGGTTGGCCGGGGAAAGCCATGCCTTGACCGCCTCACGCAGACTGAAATCGCGACGGATGGGACGCGCTGGCACCGCCAGCAGCCGCCTAATACCTTATGCCGCCTCACGCAGACTGAAATCGCGACGGATGGGACACGCCATTTCCACACATGTTTTCGAGCAATACACGCCCGCCTCACGCAGACTGAAATCGCGACGGATGGGACGGCAAGGTGACCGGCTTCACCGGGGCCTTCTCCAACCGCCTCACGCAGACTGAAATCGCGACGGATGGGACGGAAAGCTACCGCTCCGTGATCGCCCTGCTCAAACCGCCTCACGCAGACTGAAATCGCGACGGATGGGACGCCGTGCGCGGAGATCGACCCGAAAACACACATGGTCCCGCCTCACGCAGACTGAAATCGCGACGGATGGGACAACATGGCGCGGCAGCACTGCCACACCGGGAAGGTTGAGCGCCCGCCTCACGCAGACTGAAATCGCGACGGATGGGACGGCCCCGTTGCCGTCGTCGTCTTCATCCGAAACCCGCCTCACGCAGACTGAAATCGCGACGGATGGGACGAAAACACTACCAT
>JAUXOH010000284.1 GCA_030682505.1 Candidatus Didemnitutus sp.
ACAAAATCCGCCTGGGCATCGGTCTTGGGCAATTCCCTCAGCAGCTCCGCCGGTGAAGGCAGCGCTCGGGTTTCGACAACATTGAGGTCCGAGGTTTTCTGCATGAACGAGCAGAGTGGACGGAGGAAGGGCCACGCGGCAAGTTCCGCTTCCGTGATGACAGGCTTTGCAACGCGAACCGAACGCCCGCAGGCAAGGCCTCCCGGTTGACGCGGTCGCAAGTTCCGTCCTCGCGCCCCGCGATCGGTCACCGCTGCAGTTCCGCCGCGACGACACGGAAGGTCGCGTTGATGGAACCCGGGGCACCCCGGTCCACCGCGAGCGACACCTGCTCCAAGCCCACGTAGGGCGAACGTCGGGAGAGTTCCTCGTAAAACTTCAGCAGCGCACCGAAGTCCGCCCGGCGGAAGGTCACTTGCGCGGTGTGAAAGGCAAATTGCGTCGTGCGTTCAGTGCGCTGGCCGGACACTTCCGGCGAGAGTCCCGCGACGCTGGCCAAGGCGTTCATCTCTCCGATCAGGCGCGTGCCGTTCAGCGTGCGAGCCGGATCGAGTTGCGCGGTGGCCGCTGCAGCCTTCGCCTCGATGTCGGCGCGATTTGTGAGCCAGAGCTGTTGCTCTCCACCGGCCGTGGCGATCGAACGCCACTCCTGCACCAGCGTCACCGTGCGGCCCAGTCCGGCCCACAACCAGACGACAGAGGCGATGCCGACGAAAGTCAGCAGCAGGGCTTTTTCCCGCAGGGTGCGGGTGAAAAAATAGTTCTTCATGGGGTACCTCCGCTTCCCGTGACGCTCGTCAGCGAGCCGACCTTGAACGTGGCGGCGAGTTGGAAGGTCGTCATGCCTTCGCGCAAACGCAGGTCACGCACTTCCAAGGTCTCGATCATCGATAGATTGCGCAGCGCGGTTTCAAAAACACCCACACTGTCCGCATTCGCCGTCAGGGCCTCGATGTCGATGCCTCCCTGCCCCGTCGTCACACTGCGCGTGAAGACCACTCCGGCCGGCCGGACGGAATTCAAGACGGCTAGCATCTCAAAGGGACGGAGCCGACGCTGGGAGAGCTCTTCGATCCGCGTGCCGAGCGACTGCGCGGTTTGAATGCGGGCCACCTCCGGGGCAACCTCCGCCTGCAACCCGCGTTGTTGTTTCAACAGCACGCCGCCGGCGAGCAGGCAAAGCTCGAGCAGTCCGGCGACCACGAGTCCGCCCACGGCGAGTTGCAGGGCGAGCCAGAGCCGGCCGTCGCGGCGGCGCATCTGCCGATGGGCGGCCAGGATATCCTTGTCCCGCACATCCATCGTCTCGACCGCGGCCTCATCCAGCCGGATCTCCACCTTGCGTCCACCCCCGCCAGTGCCGGCGGTCAGTTGCAGGTCCCCCGACTTGTGCACGGAGACGCCGGCCGGACCGGCAAAATCTTCGATCGGCGCACTGGTCCCGAGTCGGCGCTGCACTTCGGCCACCAATTCAGCACGACCCTCCGCGCCGTCGTTGGGACGGGCCAGCACCACCACCGGCAAATTTCCGTTCCCATCCCAACCGGCAACCGCCAGTGACGCGCCATCGTCCCACACCCGAATCCGCGGCGTGCTCGGGGCATCGCCCAACACCGCGGCGAATGCCGGCAACACGGCCGAGGCGCCCTCCCAACTTTCTTCGGCGAAACGCCGGCGGTGCGTGGCAAAAACCAGCGCGTGCGATCCATCGGTTGACTTGAGATAGCCGAAATACAACTGCGAGACGGCAAACGGCGCCGTGGTTTCCAGCGCGATCTCCACCTGACCCTCCGCCCCAACCGAAGGATCAAGCGCGATCCGCCGCACAAAGAAGGCCTCCGACGGCAACAACACCGCGGCGTCGCGCGAACGCGTTGACTTATCCTCAGTGGGAGTAGAAGCAGGCATGCTCAGAGGTCAGGTCTTGAAAGCGGTGTGAATGGGGCAGCGTCTTCCCGAATTTCCAACACGGCAAAGGGATAGTTCAACATTTTACGCTCCGGGGCCGGCGCCATGGCCGGTCCACCTGAAGTCCCGGCCGACGGCGCGGCCGCCCCGGGGGGGCGCGCCCCCGTGCCTGTGTTGATCACGACCGCGAGCCGGTAGGCCACCCCACCCTGCCGCGCGGTGATCATGATTCGCAACACCTCGATCGTCGTGCCGAAGCGGTCAGCGGCGACCGTCGCGCCCATGACGGTGCCTGCCTCCGTCATGCTGCGAAAGACCCCGAGATCACCCGGCGACTTGGGCCGCACGCGGTGATTCTCCAGCGCGCCCACTTCGGCTGAGCCCAAGCCGAGTGCGGTCAGCACGCCCGCCTGCGCGGAGTTGAGGTTCACCTTTTGAAAGGGATGCAGGGAAACTTCCCGCACGAAGGCGGCGTACTCCGGCGTGGGCCGGCCGGCCTCGTCGAAGAACACCGGTCGATCCATTGCCACGGCCGCAAGTTCCCCCCACGAACGCAAGGGCCGCTTCGCGATCCGATACGCGGGGTCATTCCGGCTGTAGTCGGGTGCATTAAAGTTGAGTCTCGTTTCGTCGCCCCCTTCCCGCATCCACGCGTGCAGTGCCGCCGCCTGTCGCTCCGCTTCATTGCGCTCAATGCCAGCAAACTCCATCAGCGTCTGCAGTTCCGTCTCGGTCGCCGTGCCCAAGGGCAACTTCCCCGACTCGTCTTCAAACCGCACTTCCACGCCGCGACCGTTGCCGGGCACGTAACCGCTGTCGGCCAGGGCGTCACTCCAGGGTTCCGCGGGACTGTGCAAAGCTCCGGCCGCCGCACGCTGATCGGCGAGGATGGCGAGTGTCGCCTCCAGGGCCGAATACGCCTCGGCGCGCAATTGCTTCATCTCGGCGGCGCGCACATCCGCGAGCAACTCCGTTCCACTGCGGCGCAGAAATGCCGCCAGCAGGAACGAAGCGAGCAGGACGGTGACCAGCACCAGCACGATCACCGCGCCCCGGTTCCGCCGCAAATTGATCGGTGCCCGGTGCATCAGAAATGGGGCAACGGGCCGGCAGTCGGCGGCAACATCACCACCGTCTCGGTTTTCATCGTGCCGTAGGTGAAACCCAGCCGCAATCGCGCGGGCAGGGTCGACTGGCCGGCGGCGTTGCGCTGCAGTTGGTCGTAGGTGCGCCACGTGGCCCCGTCCGCCTCGTTGTATTCGTAGGCCAGAGCGGTGCCGAAAGGCGACATGGCCCACGCCCGCGGCGCCGCATCGTCGAAGTCTTCCTCGAGTCGCGAGTGCCAGTAGAGCATGAGCCCCCTGCCCTCCTGCACCACCAGAGAACACACCACGTCTGGCAGCGGCACCGCCGGCCACGGCAGCCGGGGTGAACCCTCCGGCTGCTCGAAACTCAGCACCGTCATCCGTCGCCCGTCGTCGAGACGAATCTCGCGCGCAAACACCGGGGCGTCGGTCGCGGCGGGCGGGAGCGAAGCCCGGCGCAACATCCCCTCCACCTCGCGCGTGACGGCGCGCACATGCTGGTCGAAGAGCCGGCGTTCTGCCCCCTGACCCCAGATTTCCGCCATGGAAAAGATGAAATAGTTCAGCGTCAGCAGCAGGAGACCGAGCAACGCCGCCGCGACGAGCATCTCGATCAGGGTGAAAGCGCGCGCGGTTCTCATCGCGGCGTTTCCTCCGGCCGGCTGGCCCGCCATTCCGTGCGCTGTTGTTCCCGGCGCTGCGGATCGGACCACGTCGGCCGGAGCAGCATCACCGATTGAGTGAACTCCTCGACGCCGCCGGCGGTGCCGCCTTCCACGCGACCCTTGATCGTGACCTTGAACAGGTCCGGCACGGCGGCTTCCTCCACCACCGCCTCCCACCGCAGCCGGCGATTTTCCGGCAGCGTCAGGTCGCCGCCGGACTCGACTTTTTCACGGTCGGGTTCGTTCAACACCACCGCACTGAGGTGGTCCAGCACCGTGCCGTGAGCGGCCCGTTGCGCCACCGCCGCGTGGGCCCCGAGCGTATTGGCGTAGGCCGCGCCCAGCGCCACGGCCGCAATCCCGACAATGGCGAGGCTGATCAGCACCTCGATCAACGTGAACGCGACGATGGAACGGGTTCTCATCTCAGCCTTTCGTGCCCACCGGACTGGCGGCGCAGGTCCACGGATCAATGAGATAGAGCCGCGGCGTCTGGCCCAGAGTCTTCAAGCGCACGCGGAACGCATCACACGTCCCATCGGGGAAAAAGCGCACGCGGCGCAGCGGATTCCCGGCTTCTTCCAAGACGCCGCCAAGCAGAACATTCCCTCCGGTTGCGACGGGCAGCAAGTCGCAGCTCGTCCCGAGCGGCATGGCTTCGCCGCGCGTGGCGGTCGCACCCCACACCAGCTGCCGGGTTTGGTCGTCGTAACGCAGTTCGACCATACGATCCGATTCCAACGCCTCACTGCGGGCGGCCAAAATGGATTCCGCGAGCAATTGCTCGGGGCCGCGCGAATCGATTTCCCGCAGGATCGAGGTCACTCCGGGGATGAACACCGCGGCAAACAAGGCGAGCAGAGCCATGACGAGCAGCACTTCCACCAGGGTGAAACCGGCGCGCCCGCGCGCCGCACCCGGTCGCGGCTCAGCCGCCGGGGCACGGAGGTTGGCCGCCATCGCCCGGGAAAATCCAGTCGCGGGCATCATGACATCATCACGGGGCAACGGACGGCAGTCGGCGGGTTACCAATTGCCGATGTCGTCTTCGGTCCCGTCGGTCTTGTCCGGGCCCACCGAGTAGAGGTCGTAGCCGCCCTTGTTCTTGGTGCCGGGATAACGGAAGCGATAGGCCTCGCCCCACGGATCGGCCGGAAGTTTTCCCCCGGTCACGTCGGCATAAGGGCCACGCCACCGATCCGCTTTGTTGGCCGGGGCGACCAGCAGCGCATTGAGACCTTCGGCGGTCGTCGGGTAGTCGCCGAGGTCGATGCGATAGCGCGTGAGGGAGGTCTTGAGCGAGTCGCGCACGAAGATCCGGGCCACCGCTTCCTGGCTTTGGCCGAAAATCTTGTCGCTGTTGCTGATCGCGAGGCCAGCCAGCAGGCCGATGATGGCCAGCGTGACGAGGATTTCGAGCAGGGTGAAGGCCGAGCGTGATTTCATGTTAGCGGGAAGGGGGAGCGGGAGGATTCTGCAGTTGGCCGGGTTGGGCCGCTTGTTGCCGGAGGGCCCGTCGGCGACGGATTTCCTCGGCGACCTGTGCGAGGCGCTGGGCCTCGGTGCCAGCGGGCGCGCCCACCGTTGCCGGACCGCCCGCCAGTTGACCACTGTTGGCAACTTGCGGGGGTGCCGGGACCGGCAGGGAGGCGATCCGGGCACTGTAGAGTTTCAATTCGAGACTGCGGCCCTGAAATTCGACCGAGATTGCCTCGTTGGCCGCATCGTAACGTTTCACGGTGAAGAGCTGACCGGCTTCGTTCAGCCCGACCCACTCCCCGCGACGCGTGACGGTATCGAGAATGCTGAAAAAGCGCTCGCCGCTTTCCACGAACGTGCCGCGAAATTCCAGCGGGGTGTTGACGGCCGACGATGCATAGGACGGCCCACTCGCCGCGAACGGGGAGTTCGTAATCAAATTCTGCAGGGAGGGCGCCGCCGGTTGGGCAAACGCGGGCAGGGCAACCAAAACAAAGAAAAGAAACGGCCGCATGGTGAGGAGGCCTTGACTAGTTAGCGGGCAGATGGGGTCGCGGCAATGACGAAGGAGACGGGGAATTTCCGCGGTCCGTATGGTGAGGGAGCCGCCTTACCACGTGTAACCCACTGAGGTGGTGAGACGGGAGTCAGACCGCAAAGCGACGTCATTGATCGACCGGTCAAAATCGTATTCGTAGCGCAGATTGAGGGAAATCTGGTCCGTCATCTTGGACTGGAGGGACGAATTAAACTTGATGCGGTAATTGCCGTCCTGCGGCGCCGCCACCACGGGGGTGACACCGCCCCGTCCGGAAATATTCCCGCGATCCGCCACAAATACCGTGGCCTCTTGCGTGAGTTTGAACCGATTGCCCCATTGCAAGGTATAGTCCTGAAAAATCGACCCCAGCATCACATCGTCGGCCACTTCATCCCCCCGTTCAATGTGCCGGACCACCGCGCCGATCCCCACGTTCATTTGTTGAACCGGCGCGTTGATCACTCGAAAGCCGCCGCCGAGCTGCTGTTCCAAGCTGAGGTCAATCTTGCGCACCTCATCGGAGGCGTAGGTGGTGAGGGACTGCACGAAATATTTGCGCCCAAAGTCGCGCCGCCAGCGAAAATCCGCCTCTTCCCGTTCGGCGACCAGCTGGTTGTCGGCTTCCGAGTGAATCACTCGCCCGCTGGCCCGCAAACTGTGGGAACCAAAGTGAGTCTCAACCTCCACCCGAGCCGAAAGATCCTCCCTGTCGCGCAGGCCGTCCTGTCGCGCATAGCCGAGCTCAATTTGCCGCTTCCATTTTTTCACCGGCTTGAACAGGACGGGGCGTTGCTCGGCTCCCTTGGACCCCTCTTCGCCATAGCCAGACCCGGTGACTCCTCCGGCCAATCCTTCCGCGACCGGGACGAGTCGGGCCTCGGAGCGCGCCAAGGTCAACCGGCCCAGCACGGCGTGCTTGATGACAATCTCCTTGTCAGTCTCCTCAATCAAAACGCCGCGGAGCCGGTCTCCATTCGCGAGCACCCAGGTGGACGCATTCGCCAGGGGGGAGATAAAGCCCGCGATCCAGAGGAAGATCACGAGTCGGACGGAGTTGAACTTGGACAGCATGGCAGAGCGTGTTTGCGCCTAAGACGCCAGTGCAACCCTCGTGTTTCCAAATTCCCGCATTTTTTTCGCCGCGAATGAAAAATCATCCCCGCAACCTCTCCGCCGCCCGGCTGGACGGACGACTCCCGTCCCACGAAAAATTCACACTGACAACGTCGCCTTCTTCTTTCGGGCCGCTTTCTGGCCCGTGCGCACCATGATTTCCTTGAACCAGCGCGTGCGCAGATCGAACTCCTTGCCGCCCTTCACCCGGCTGAACTCGATCGGGCGCAACCGACCACTGGCCGCTTCGTCCTCGCCGATCAACCCGGACTCGCCCCGCAGCGCACACTCGATCGCATGTTCGACGCAACGGCCGATCAAGACGAGGTCGGCCTCGTTGGCCGGAGCCGAACGGGCAAAATACCCGCTCTTCTGCACCAGGACCTTTTCCGCCCCGACCAGCGAGGCGAAACGTTGGCCAAACCAGGCGCCGACGTTGATCTGGTCGAGCTTCACGTGGCCAAAGGGATCGCGCTCGACGGGTTCACCGCGGGCCGTCATCTCGGCGATGACCGAGTCGACGCACGCGCCCTCGCTGACAAACAGGTTGATGTTGCCGAGTTGATCCATCATCCGCCGGAGGCGATCCCCCTCGGCGGCGAGATCGAGTTCCATTTCCGGCAGGTAGACGCCGTGCACACTCCAGCGCTCCTCGTGGTGACCAAGCCCGGGAACGAACAGACCGTTGTCCACGAAACGAAGATAATCCCTGGTTGTCGCGGCCGTCAGCCAGCCCGAATGGCGACCCATCACCTCGTGAACCAGGAGCATGCGCGAACTCGCACCGTGTTCACTCACGACATTCTGAAAAAACTTCGCCCCCTGCTCCGCGGCGGTCCAAGCTCCCAAACTTTGGCGGAGCGGGATGATATCGTTGTCGATTGTCTTGGGCAAACCAATGACAGTGAGGTGGTAGCCGTGCCGCTTGAGATAGGTCGCAAGGTCCGCCGCCGCGATGTTGGTATCATCGCCGCCGATCGTGTGGAGCACGTCGACTTTGTCTTTCTTCAACTGCCGGGCTGCCACCGCTTGGGGATCCTGCCCGGCTTTCACCAGACCGCGCTTCACGCAGTCCTCGATATTCGTCAGTCGCACGCGACTGTTGCCGATCGGGCTGCCGCCATAACGCCGCAACACCCCCGCTTGTCCCCGCATGTCCGGGGTGACGGCGATGGAATCGCCGAGCAACAGGCCCTTGTAGCCCGAGCGATAACAAATGAGCTCGGTGTCGGGCGAAATGTCGGTGTATTGCGAAATCAGTTCGCCCACCGCCGCGCTCAGGCAGGGAGCGAGTCCACCCGCGGTAAGAATTGCGACCTTGCGTGGCTTCATCGTGTAACGAACCAGCGAACGTCATTTGCCCGGCACAGCCAGCCTCTTCGTGCCTTTCCTTGATTTCGCGTGTGTCATCAGGGGAACACGACCCCAGCCGCACCAACCAACGGCGCGATCGGTGTCAGAGTTTTCCCTGCTCGCAATCGCCTACCGTTCCACGGTCACGCCGATCGAGAACCAGGTGTTGGACTTGAGGCCGGTCAGGTCCGTGTCGGCCCAGTGCACCCCAAAATTGAGCGTCGCCGAGCTGGTCAGCCGGCAGGCCAGCGACGCGCTCAGGCCGGTGTATTCGTAGTCCCCACCCGCGTCGTAGCGGGCAAGGCCGTAGGTCGCGGCGATCTCAGACGACGCCCTTTCACCCAGTGCGACGCCGTAACTCACGCCAAGTTCGAAAATGTCGCCCTGCAAATCGAAATCGTGGAAGTAGGTTGCCGCACCAGCCAACGGTCCGAGCGGACCGGAAAAGCCGACGCTCGTCTCGAAGGTTGAATCCAATTCGCCGAGTGAAGGCCGGGCGGAAGGATAGAGGTAGGCGGTGGCACCGAGCGTCAACTCGTAGTCTTTGACCAACGCCAAAGCGTAACCGGCGAAGAGGTCGATCTCGTTGCCTTGCGCCCAACTGCCGGTGCGTTGCTCGACGGCTTGGGCCGTCCACAA
>JAUXOH010000286.1 GCA_030682505.1 Candidatus Didemnitutus sp.
TTCGACGTTCACGATCGACAGGACATCGAGCTTCGATTGCTCGAGACCCTGGCGGTAAGCCTTGCTTACCACGCGACCCTTGAATTCTTCCTTCAAGTCTTTGGCGAACCGCTTCTCCACCATTGCCATAGGAGCCTTGCCCGGACGGAAGCCCGGCAGGCGAACCTGCTTGGCGAATTCGCCGAGGAGCGTCTGGTATTCGGCGTCCACTTCGCTCTTGTCGAGCGTCACGGTCAGGGTCTTGCGGGTTTCGTTAAGGTCGTTGATTTGAACGTTCACGGCTTGAAAATCAGAGTGATAGATTGATGGAAAAGAGTTCGAGGTAAGTCGGCCCGCTCAGCACGGTCAAGGTCTGTTTCCACGCGGCTGGATGGGAATCCGTCTTGGACTTTGGACGCCGCCTCCCCAAGCTGCATTCCCCGATGGCCTCCCTCGCCCAACTCCTTGCCAGTCACGGTCGTATCCTGGTGATCGATGCCGCATCGACCAACGTGCACGTGGGACTGTTGCGCCTTGGCGAGTTGGCCATTTGGCGTCAATCGCCCGACGAGGCCGGCAAAGCCGTCTTCGTCTTGGTCGAGGCCTGCTTGCAGGAAGCCCACCTCAACTTGGTGGACGTGCCGGCCTTCGCTTATTGCGCCGGGCCGGGCTCGATGCTCGGGATCCGCACTGTCGTGATGGCCCTGCGCACCTGGCAGGGCCTCGTTTCCCGTCCCTCCTACCATTACCTGAGCCTCGCTTTGCTCGCGCATGAGCTCGCGCGCCAAGGCAAGGCCGCGCCCTTCGCCGTGATCGCCGACGCGCGTCGCGAGACCTGGCACGTGAACGCCGTCGATGCCGACCGACACGTGCAACCGTTGCAACGGGTCACACAGGCCGAACTCGCGGCCGGTGACACGCCGCTTTGGCAGTCTGCGGCGTTCCGCGCGTGGAGCGATCCTCCGCGCGACACCCACGACACTCCCTACCAACCCGCCGCCCTCTTTGGCGCGCAAATAGACACCGATCTCCTCGCGCTCGTCGAACCGCCGGACGTTTTTCAACACGCAGCGCCGGAATACAAGAAATGGACCGCGCAAGTGCACCGGGCGGCCACCGCCCATCCCAAATGAGCACGGCCGCGCCCCTTCCCCTTCGTTGCTGGGCCGAGATCGACCTCGCGGCCTTGGAGCGCAATCTCAAGCTCATCCGCGCCTCGCTGCCCCCGCATATCCGCTACGTGGCGGTCGTGAAAGCTGACGCCTATGGTCACGGACTTCCCCAGACGGTCGCTCGCTTGATGCACGCCGGCGCCGATCTTTTCGCCGTCGCCAACATTACCGAGGCGATGACGATTCGGGAACTCAGTGCCGACTGGCCGATCTTGCTGCTCGGTGCGACCCTGCCCGAGGAAGTCCGCTATCTGGCGGAATACGATCTCGCCGCCACCGTCTCGAACTCCGAGGAACTCCACCGTTTCAACGACGCCGGGGCGGCCGCGAGCAAACCCATCGCGGTGCACCTGAAGATCGACACGGGCATGGGTCGTCTGGGCATTTGGCACGAACACGCGCGCCAGCTTTACGACCAGATCTGCGCGGCATCGGGCGTGCGGCTCGCCGGCATCTTCACTCACTTCGCCAGCGCGGATGATGACCCCGCTTTCACCGCCGAACAGCGCCGCCGGTTTCTCGCCACCCTCCAAACTTTTCCCGACCTCGATTCCCGCCATCTCTTCATTCACGCGGACAACAGCGCCGGGTTGGAATCCACGCCCGGTAACGGTGGCGCCTTCAACGCCGTGCGGGTCGGTCTGCTGCAATTCGGCGTGTTGCCGCATCCCCACTCCCTGCTGGCGCGCGTGCACACCGAGCCGGTGTTCAGTTTTCACACGCGGGTGGGTCTGGTGAAACAACTGCCCGCAGGCACCGGCATCAGCTACGGCCGCACCCACACGCTGCCGCAGGATTCCCGGGTGGCGATTCTCACGGCTGGTTACGCCGACGGCATTGCCCGCGCGAGCAGCAACCGCGGCTTCGTGCTGATCAAGGGACAACGCTGCCCCATCCTGGGTCGGGTGTGCATGGACCAGACCATTGTCGACATCACGGCAGTGCCGGGTGACGTCCAATCGGGTGATCCGGTCGTGCTCGTCGGTCGCCAGGGTGAAGCCGAGATTTCCCTCGCGGAGTTCAGCGTCTGGGCCAACTCGATCCCGTGGGAAACACTGACGACTGTCACCAAGCGCGTCTCCCGGCTCTACAAAACTCCCCTGGGCATTTGAAACCACCCCGGCGGGCCGCGCGTCATATCCGGAACTCCGCCTGATCATGCGCGCCGCCACTGTTTCCCTCCCGCCGCAAGAGGCCTGGCAGCCGCTGCCGGCCGGCGAGTGGGACGAATCGGCCGCGCGGCATTTGCTCTCAAGACTCGGGTGGACGGCCACGCCGGCCAGCACGGCGCAAACCCTGCAGGACGGGGCTGGCGCGACCTTGCGGCGCTATTTTGGAAAGTTGCCCGAATTCCCCAAGCCACCTCTGATCGCGCAACTCGAGACGGATGGGCCCGAGCTCGCGCGCAAAGTGGCGCGCGGCGACGAAGCCGCCAAGCGCGCGGCGCGCCGGGCCGCGCGTGATCAATTCCGCGAAGCGCTCGCGGAGCTGACGATCCAGTGGCTGCAGCACGCGGCGAAACCCGAAAATGCGCCGGCCGAGAAATGGCTGTTGTTCCTGCAGGACATCTGGGTGGTCGGCGTGGAGAAGGTGCGCAACACGGCGTTGATCTACCAGCATCAGGATTGGCTGCGGCGAGGCGCCCTGACGACCTATCCATTGCTGGCCAAGGCCATGTCGCGCTCGCCGGCGATGGTGGTCTACCTCGACCTCCAGCAGAGCAAGGTCGGCGCGCCCAACGAGAACTTCGCCCGCGAACTCTTCGAGCTCTTCACGCTCGGCGAGGGCAATTACACCGAGGCCGATATCAAGGAGGCCGCCCGCGCCTTCACCGGCTATCGCCAGCAACTCGGCCAGTTCGCCTTTGTCCGGCGCCAACATGATGGCGCGAGCAAGCAGGTGTTCGGCCGCACCGGGCGTTTTACCGGCGACGACGTGATCGACCTCGTGTTTCAGCAACCCGCCGCACGCACATTTCTCGTGCGCGAGATGGCCAGGTTCTACCTCAGCGACACACCCTTGCCGGCCGAGCACACCCAAGTGCTGGGCAACTGGTGGGCGGAGCAAGGTTTCAGCATGGGCAAGCTGCTCGCGGCGTTTTTCACCAGCCGGATATTTTATGCGCCAGAGTTTCGCGGCAATTTTATCAAGAGTCCGTTGCAGTTTTACCTCGGTCTCATGCAGAAA
>JAUXOH010000287.1 GCA_030682505.1 Candidatus Didemnitutus sp.
ACTCTCGCTCGCCTACACGGTGCCCGGGGCGAGTTGGGTGCCGAGCTACGATGCGCGCGTCCTGAGTGCCGACCGTGCCGTCGCGCTGAGCTATTTTGGCGTCGTGCGCCAGCGCACCGGCGAGGATTGGACTGATGTCAGCCTGACGCTCTCGACCGCGCGTCCCGGCCTGGGTGGGGCCGCGCCCGCGCTCACCGCGTGGAACCTCGATCTCTTCAATCCCGACCAGTTCCGGGAACAAGGCATGCGCGATGAGCGCCGCGTCATGTCGGCGAAGGCCTTGGCGCCGCGTCAGGTCAATATGCAGACGATGACCAGTGATGCCCCCGGGGCGATGCCGCCGCCGAGTCGCGAGGCGGAGATGGCGGCCGCCACGCTCGAAGCCGGCGCCACGAGTGCGTCGTTCAAGATTGCCACCACCTCGACGATTCCGAGCGACGGCACGGCGCAGAAAGTACCGATCGCCTCGACCAAGCTGGGCGCCAATCCCGAATTTCTCACCGTGCCGAAGCGCCAGACCACGGCGTTCTTGACCGCCAAAGTGGTCAACACCTCCGAGTTCCCGTTGCTCGCCGGGGCGATGAATGTGTTTCTCGACGGTTCCTTTGTCGCCACGAGCCAGCTCCGCACCGTGATGGCGGGCGAGAAGTTCGACCTCGCGCTCGGGGCGGACGAAGGAATCAGCGTGAAGCACAAGCGCGTGCAGAAATTCACCGAGCACACCGGTCTGACCAACTCCGGCACGCGGATCACTTACGAATACCTCCTCACGGTCCAGAACAACAAGCGGACGGCCGAACGCGTGATCGTGGTCGACCAGGTGCCGCTGTCCCGCAACGAGAAGATCGTGGTGAAGCTGCAATCGCCCGACGCCCGCGAAGTGAAGCCGACCGACGAGGGTTCGCTGAAATGGTCGCTCGACCTCAAGCCCGGCGAGAAGCGCGAGATCACCGTGAAGTTCACCATCGAACACGCCAACGACGTCCGGGTGGAAGGCTTGGAATGAGAATCGACCGCCCGTCACGCCTGCTTCGAGGCCCGCCGTTTCGGCGGGCCTTTTTTCGGCTTCGGTTTCGCCGTGGGTCGACCGACGAGAAACCGCAGGACCGGCCCGAGGCGCGCGGCCCAGGCGGCCTCCGTGTGTTCGCCGCCCGGAATTTTGCGATATGCCAAGTTCTTGCCCAAGACCCAGCCGCGGTTGAGCAGCGTGTCGCGAAACAGGGGCATGACTTCCCAGCCGGGCTCGGCCGTGCCGATGTCGAGCCAGAGGCGGAACGCGGGCTTGCGGCGCGAGCGTGCGAAATCGCGCAGCGTCACCCGATTGTCCCACCACACCGACGGCGAGAGGGCGGCCACGGCGCCGAAGACGCGCGGGTGCCAGAGGCCGAAGTAGAGCGAGACCAGTCCGCCCATCGAGGAACCGACGACGGAGGTGGTCTGGGGGCCGGGTTGCGTCAGGTAGCGTGCATCAATGAAGGGCTTGAGCTCCTGCACGACAATGCGGGCGTAGCGCTTCGCGTCGCCCGTGCTGGTGCATTTCTCGCCGTCCCAACCGTCGAACTCGGCCCGGGTGGGGGTGTATTCGTTCACGCGGTTGAAGCCGGTGTTATAGATGCCGACCATGATCGGCGGCACAATGGCCCCGCGCTGGATCAAGGCCGTGGCCTTGTGGCCGGCGAGCCAGGCGTTGCCGAGGAAGGCCGTGAGCGGATCGAAGATGTTCTGTCCGTCTTGAAAATAGATGACCGGATGCCGGCGACGGGAAACCCCGTAGCCCGGGGGCAACCACACCGCGATATCGCGGCAACCCTGCAGGCCCCGGGAAAGAAAACGCTCGTGCACGAGGAGTTGCGCTTCGCGGGGGCGCTTGCGCGGCGAAGAGGGCGGGAGAGGGGTGGCGGATGAATCCATGCAGGACAGTTGCGCGAAGCTACGGAGGGAGGGGAGACAACGGCAAGCTCGCCGCACCAACCCCGAATCTGGCTCCGAGCCATGATCACGGGGGATGCAAAAATCTCCTCCTGCGCGAGTGCGATGCTTGTCGTGATCGTGACTTTCAGCTATCTAAATTAATAAACACCAAGGACCTTGCATCGCTTCCTCGACGCCCTCCGTCGAGGCCGTTAGGGTTGCTTCCATCGCGGCAGAAATAGTCCTGCCCAACTTCTTCCTCCTTCACCCTTCACCCACGCCCAGCATGAAAAAGATCGGCATCCTCCACGGCAAAGAACGCAGCTTCCCGCACGCGCTGATCGAGCGGATCAACGGCCAGAATGAGACCGGCATTATGGCCGAGTCGGTGACGATCAACAAGGTCGCACAGGGCGAGCCGTCGGATTACGCCGTGATCCTCGATCGGATTTCTCAGGACGTCCTGTTCTACCGCGCCTACCTGAAAAACGCCGCGCTCAACGGCACCGCCGTGATCAACAACCCGTTCTGGTGGTCGGCCGACGAGAAGTTCTTCAACAACTGTCTCGCGACCAAGCTCGGCGTGGCCGTGCCGAGGACGGTCATTTTGCCCTCGAAGGATCATCCGGCGGACTGTTCCGCGGAATCGTTCAGCAATCTGGCGTTCCCGTTGGATTGGGACGGCATTTTCGAATACATCGGCTGGCCCGCCTACTTCAAGCCGCACTCCGGTGGGGGTTGGAAAAACGTCTACAAGGTTCGCGACCCGGACGAGTTCTTCAAGGCCTACGAGGAAACCGGCCAGCTCGTCATGCTCCTGCAGTCCGAGGTGCAATTCGATGACTACTACCGCTGCTACTGCATCGGCGGCACGGATGTGCGCATCATGCCCTACGAGCCGCGCAATCCGCACCATCTCCGCTACGTCGTCGAGCGCCCGCCGGCCAGCCCGGCCCTGCTCGAGCGCATCAAGCGCGACGTGCTCACGCTCAACCAGGCGCTCGGTTACGATTTTAACACCGTCGAGTTCGCGATCAGCAACGGCGTGCCCTATGCGATTGATTTCTGCAACCCGGCGCCCGATGCCGACCGTGGTTCGGTCGGCGAGGAAAACTTTGCGTGGGTCGTCGAAGCCTCCGCCCGGATGCTGATGCGGAAGGCGCGCGAATCCAGCCCGACCAAGAGCGGCCTCACGTGGGGCAGTTACGTCAAGGGCAGTGTCGCGGGCAAGGTGCCGACGGATCCCGCCAACAATAAATAACCCACGTCCGTTCGCCGTGCTTGGCGTCGGGCAGGAGCCCGGCCCCTCAAGCACCGCGTGAAGCAATCCGACCTGCTGATTTTCCTCTTTCGTCCCGACCACGACCCCCACGATCCATGTGCGCCGCCAAACCCAAGCATCAATTCACCCTCGGCATTGAAGAGGAGTTTCAGATTGTCGATCCGGTCACGCGCGAACTCAAATCGCACATCGAGGAGATCATCGAAGGCGGCAAGATCATCCTGAAGGAGCGGGTCCGGCCCGAGCTGCACCAGTCGGTGGTCGAGGTGGGCACGGATATCTGTCAGGACATCGGGGACGCCCGCAAATCAGTCACCGGCCTGCGGACCGACCTCGCGCGGCTCGCCCGGCAGTCCGAACTGCGGATCGCGGCGGCCGGCACCCACCCCTTCTCGCACTGGCATGACCAGAAAATTTCCATCGGCGAACGGCATCAGGGCGTCCTGAACGACCTCCAGCAAGTGGCGCGCGCCAATCTCATCTTCGGCCTCCACGTGCATCTCGGCATGCCGGATCGCGAGACGGCCATCCACCTGCAGAACACGGCCCGCTACTTCCTGCCGCACATCTTCGCCCTGTCCACCAACTCGCCGTTCTGGGTCGGCCGCAACACCGGTTACGCCTCCTATCGCCTGCAGGTCTTCCAGCGCTTTCCGCGCACGGGCATTCCGGACCTCTTCGAATCGGTCAACGAGTTCGATGACTACGTCAACCTGCTCGTGAAGACCGGCTGCATCGATAACGCCAAGAAAATCTGGTGGGACATCCGGCTGCACCCGATTTTCCATACGCTGGAGTTTCGCATCTGCGACATTCCGATGCGCGTCGACGAGACCATCTGCCTTGCGGCGATCATGCAGGCCGTCACGGCCAAGCTCTACAAGCTGCACCGCAAGAACATGAGCTTCCGCACCTATCGGGCGCGGCTCATCAATGAAAATCGTTGGCGCGCCGCCCGTTATGGTATCAACGGCAAGATGATCGACTTTGGCTCCCAGGAAGAGGTTTCCACGCGCAGCCTCATTGCCGAATTGCTCGAATTCATCGACGACGTGGTCGACGAACTCGGTTCCCGCGCGGAAGTGGACTACGTGCACACCATCCTGCGCAACGGCACCGGTGCGGACCGGCAGGTTGAGGTTTACAATCGCACGCAAGATCTCAAAGCCGTGGTCGATTATACCATTTCCGAAACCCATCACGGCCTTGATCTCTGACGCACCCTCCACCACGCCCACCCGTTCCACTGCCCCCGGGCTCAACCCCACCCACCGCGTTTCCCGCATGCCGCACGTTGCTTCGCTGCCCGCCACCTTTGATCCCGAGCTGAGTCCGGGAGCGCACAACGCCATCAACGTTTGCCTGCGTCTGCAGCCCGGCGAGCGAATGACGATCATCGCCGACCAGGCCAGCGCCGAGATCGCGGCCGCCTTGGTGGCGGAAGTGGAGAAGGTCGGCGCGGAATACAACGTCTTCATCCTCGAGGAATACGGCCCCCGTCCGCACCGCGACATGCCGCCGGAGATCCTCGCCGACCTCGCGCGCTCCCAGGTCTCGATCTACGCCTGCCTCACCCACCGCGGCGAATTGCGCACGCGCATGCAGATGATGGAGGTGATCAATCCTCGCCGCCTGCGCCATGGCCACATGGTGAACATCAACCGACAGATCATGCTCGAGGGCATGCGCGCCGACTTCAACGAAATCGACCGCCTCTCGCAAAAACTGATTGAGAAATGCCGGCGCGCGAAACGCGTCACCTGCAAGACCGCCGCAGGCACGGACTACGTCGCCGAACTCTCCCCGGATCTCAAGTGGGTGAAAACCGCCGGCATCATCTCGCCCGAGAAGTGGGGCAACCTGCCCGGCGGCGAGATCTTCACCTCCCCGTTCAACTCCCGTGGCCGCTTCGTGGTCGATGGCGTCGTGGGCGATTATCTCTGCCAGAAATACGGCGACATCGGCGCGACCCCCCTGACGATCGAGATCAGGGACAACCGCATCGCCAGCCTGGCCTGCGAGAACAAGGAACTGCTCGCCGAGTTCGACAAGTATTGCCACACGGACGAGAATTCTAACCGCGTCGGCGAATTCGCCATCGGCACCAACCTCGCCTGCACCCAGATCATCGGGCACATTTTGCAGGACGAAAAACTCCCCGGCATCCACATCGCGTTCGGTCATCCGTATTCCGAGCACACCGGCCAGCCGTGGAAAAGCACGACCCACATCGACTGTGTCGGCCGTCACTTCGACATCTGGCTCGATGACGAGCAGGTGATGGCGAAAGGAAAATTCCTGATCTGAATCGCTGCCGGCAGCACTGGAGGAACCGATGAAAGAAGCACTATTGCTAATTCTCGGTGCGCTGATCTCTGCATGGGTTGGGTTGGCAACATCGAAGATTTTCGTGTTTCGGCAGCTGAAGTCGCGCGCAGTTGAAGCATTCATTGAGACAACAAGCAGCGACAAGCTGGTTCGCTTCGTCGATCATCAGCTACTTGTGAGGGAATCAATGGCTACTGCTGCGCTTGCACTTCGGCTAGCGGGCCATAGCAAAGCAGCCCAAGCCGTTTCATCAGTAGCAGAAGACGTAACGAAGGCTTTGGTCGATGTCCTCGGGAATACGTCGGGCGGCACGCAGTCGCACTCCGTGCCCACACAATTCAAGATCAACGCTTGGAAAATGCTCAATGAGCGCAAGGACTTTGGTTCGGGGCTAGCAAGTCTTCAACCTGACCGGGGGACAATGCTGGAGCCGTTTTGGTGAGCAGCTTAAACATTTGAGCGATTCATGATCCCCTCTCTCCGCCAGCGCTACAATGCCGCGTTCACCGACGCGCGCTACGCGGCCTTCACCGCGGACCTGGACCGGGCCGCGTATTGGCCGGTGGATTTCCGCGTGGCGGAGACACCGCTGTTTCTCGACGAGCACGCGACGCGCGAATTGGTGCACGCGGCGGACGACATCACGCGGCAACTGGCGCAGCCCGAGTTCCGCATCCACGCCGCCAACGCGATTCCCGCGGGACTGGCGGTTCCGGCCGAGACGGAGTGGCCCCACTTTCTCGCGGTCGATTTCGCCCTCTGTCACGATGAACAGGGGCGGGTCACGCCGCGGCTGATCGAGCTGCAGGGATTCCCCACGGTGGCGTCATGGCAGGTGCTGCTCGCGAACAGTTACCGCGGTCACTTTCCGGAAGTGCCCCCGGAACTGACCACCTATTTTGGCGGACTCGACGAAGCGGCCTACCTCGAGCACCTCCGCAAGGCGGTGATCGGCGGGTGCGATCCTGAGAACGTCGTGTTGCTCGAGATCGAACCCGACCGGCAAAAGACGCGCGTCGATTTTGCCGCCACCCACCGCCTGCTCGGGGTGCGGCCGGTATGCTTGTCCACCGTGCGCCGTCGCGGGCGGCAGCTTTTTTATTCGGCCGAGGGGCGCGAAGTGCCGATCCACCGCATCTTCAACCGCGTGATCTTCGATGAACTCCTGCGCAAGCCGGACTTCAAGCCGGGTTTCAACTTCACCGACGAGATCGACGTCCAGTGGGCGGGGCACCCGAATTGGTATTTCCGGATCAGCAAGCATGCGATGCCGTTCCTCAAGAGTCCGTTTGTGCCGGACTGCCATTTCGTCAACCAGCTCAAGACCGTGCCCGCCGATCTCGAACACTACGTGCTCAAGCCGCTTTATTCGTTTGCCGGCCTCGGTGTCGATATCGCGCCGACGAAGGAGAAAATCGCGGCGTTGCCGAATCCCGGTGAGTGGATCCTCCAGCGCAAGGTCGCCTATGCGCCCCTTCTCGCCACGCCGGATGGCCCGGCCAAGGCGGAGATCCGGCTGATCTTCGTGGGTGATGGTTCCGGGATGCCGAAATTGGTGAACAATCTCGTCCGCCTCACGAAGGGCGCGATGCACGGGGTCGACTACAACAAAGGCAAGACCTGGGTCGGCGCGAGCTGCGCGTTTCACCCGGCGGTTTGATTCCCCCGGCGCGGGTGGTTTTTTTCGTGCGGTTTCGGCCAATTCGTGGGCAAATCCCCGCCCATGCCCGCCAAGCCGTTCATTTTTGTCTGTGGTGCCGACGATTTTCTCGTCAGCCGCGCGGGCAAGGAGCGCTTTGAGGAACTGGCGACCGCCGCGGGCGCGGACGATTTCGCGCGCGAGATCGTCAATGGTTTCGCCAACAATGTCGAAGAGGTGGAGACGGCCGTGAATCGTTTCCGCGAAGCCGTGCAGACCGTGCCGATGTTCGGCGGCAAGCGGGTCGTGTGGCTCAAGGACGTCAATTTTCTCGCCGACACCGTGACAGGTCGCGCCGAGGGCACGCTCAAACAGGTCGAGGCCCTGCAGGAACTGCTGGGCAGGAACAACCCGGACGAGGTGGACGTGGTCGTCACGGCGGCCCCGGTGGACCGGCGGCGCAGTTTTCCGAAATGGTGCGAGGCCCACGCCGATTACGCGATGACCGGTGGCGACGCGAACAACTCGGTCGAGTCGCTGGCGGCGGTGGCGCTGGCGGAAGCCGACGCCTGTGGTTCGACGTTTGGCGACGGGGCGGTGGAGATGTTGCTGGCCAAGATCGGCGCCAACACGCGTTTGATCACCGAAGAGGTGCGCAAGCTCTCGAACTACGCGGGCGACGCCGGGGTGATCGAGGAGGCGCATGTGATCGAGCTCACGCCGAACGTGGCCGAAGGGGACTTCTTCGAATCGGCCGAGCGGTTTTTTGCGGGCGACCTGCGGGGCACGCTCGATGCGTTGACCCGGCACTTCTTTACCGGGGGCGATGCGCGGCCGGTGATCTCCTCGTTGCAGAATCGGAACCGGATTCTGATTCAGGCGCGCGTGTTGATCGATGCGGGTGACCTGCGCGCTCCGTCGGAGCGCTATGGCTTCGACAAGGCCGCGTGGGCCGACGCGCAGGAGCGTTACGCGGCCTGCTTCGGCGGCGACACCGAGAAGAGCTCCTACCACCTCTTCACGCAGAACCAATGGTATGCCGGCAAACTGGTGAGCGGCGGCCGGCTGCCGCCGTTGCGCCGGTTGATCGACAACCAGCAGGAATTTCTCCGGGCGTTCGAAGAGATCATCCAGCGGCCGCACGAACAGGAGATGGTGTTACGAGAGATGGCCGTGCGCTGCCTCAGCGCGTGAGGACGCCGGGTTGCCCGCGGACATGACACGTCCGCGGCTTGAGCGGAGCAGCTGGGCGGGCAGTGTGACGCCATGGCCCACCCGACCAAATTCCCGTCCGCCACCGTGCACACGAAGGCCAATGTCTATTTTGACGGCCGCGTGGTGAGCCACACCGTGATCACGGCCGAGGGAGCGAAAAAGACCCTCGGGCTCATCTTTCCGGGCTCTTATCACTTCGGCACGGTGGCGCCCGAGAGGATGGAGATCGTGGCCGGGGCGTGCTCGGTGACGCCGGACGGCGGCGCGGGTGCCTGCGGCTATGGAGCAGGGGAGTCCTTCGAGGTGCCGGGCGATGCCGGCTTCACCATCGAGGTCAAGGACGGCCTCTGCGAATACATCTGCTCCTTCCTTTGAACGGGAGCCAGGGGTCGGGCCCGGTGCCACGGTTTACCGTTGGCTTCTCCGGGGCCTCGCCTAACGATTCCGCGCCCGTCATGACCTCCGACTCTGCCGCCAGTGTTGCCCTGCCCAATGTCCTCGCCGAGCGTTATGCGTCCCCCGCGATGAAGGAGCTTTGGTCGGCCCACGGCCGGATCCTGCTCGAACGCGACTTTTGGATCGCGGTGATGAAGGCGCAGCGCGACCTCGGCGTCGCGATTCCGGCAGAGGCGATCAAGGATTACGAACGCGTGCGCGCCAACGTCGACCTCGCGCGCATCAAGGAGCGCGAGCGCACCACGCTGCACGACGTCAAGGCCCGCCTCGAGGAGTTTTCCGATCTGGCGAAACGCCAGTTCATTCACCTCGGTCTCACCAGTCGCGATCTGACGGAAAACGTGGAACAGCTCCAGGTGGCCCGCGCCTTGGCGCTCGTGCGCTTCAAGGCTGTGGCGGCGCTCGCCCTGTTGGCGCGCCGGGCCGGCGAGTGGCGCGACCTGATGGTCACCGGTCGCACGCACAACGTCCCCGCCCAACCCACGACGCTCGGCAAGCGCTTTGCGATGTTCGGCCAGGAATTGCTCCTGGCCCAGACCCGGCTGGACGAACTCATCGCCCGCTATCCGGTCCGCGGAGTGAAGGGCGCGGTCGGCACCCAGCTCGATCAGCTCACTTTGTTGGGCGGCGACACGACGAAAGTGGACCAACTGGAGGCGCGGATCGTGAAACACCTCGGTTTCAAGGCCTCGCTCGGTGCCGTCGGGCAGGTGTATCCGCGCTCGCTGGATTTCGAGGTGGTGAGCGCGCTGCACCAGCTCGGTGCCGCCGCGGCGAGCAGCGCCACGACCCTGCGCTTGATGGCCGGGGCGGGTTTGCTCACCGAGGGCTTTCAGGACGGCCAAGTCGGGTCCTCCGCGATGCCGCACAAGGTCAATGCCCGCAATTGCGAGCGCGTGTGCGGGTTTTCGACGATTTTGTCCGGATACGTCACGATGACGGCAAACCTAGCGGGGCACCAGTGGAACGAGGGCGATGTTTCCTGTTCGGTCGTGCGCCGCGTGGCCCTGCCCGACGCATTCTTTGCGCTCGATGGCTTGTTGGAGACCTACCTGACGATCTTGCGGCAGATGGAGGTCTTTCCGGCCGCGATCGCCGCCGAGAACGAGCGCAATCTGCCTTTCCTCGCCACGACCACGATTTTGATGGAAGCGGTGAAGGGCGGCGCGGGTCGCGAAACGGCGCACGAGGGGATCAAGGAGCATGCCCTCGCGGCCGCCAAGGCGCTGCGCACCGGGGGCAACGCCGACCTGCTGACGCGGCTCGCGGGCGACCGGCGCATCGGCCTCTCGCGCAAGAAGCTGCAGGAGGTGCTTTCGCAAAGCAGCCGCTTTGTTGGCGCCGCCCCCCATCAAGTGGACGAATTTGTCGCTGCCGTGCAGCCGCTGGTGAAGAAGACCAAGGGCGCGGCGGAATATCAGCCCGGTCGGTTGCTTTGATCGGGCAAACGGCGCTTCGCGTTGGGGCTGAGGGCCCTCGTTCGCTTTTGGACCGTGGTTGGGGCCAAATCCCGGCTCCAAGGGAGAATTGATTTGCCAGTCTGCGGGCAGAGACATTTTTTGGACCTTCTTTCCCTTTCTTTAACAGCAATTAACTACCACACCCAATGACAGAACTATCAGGAAACTGTCTCATCGGCCAATCAGGCGGCCCGGCCGCTGTCGTCAACGCGAGCGTTGCCGGTATTGTCACCGAGGCACTCAATCACGGCTGCATCGAGGAGGTCTACGGCGCGCTCGGTGGCGTTGCCGGCCTCCTGCATGAGGAGCTCATCGATCTCGCCGCGGAGTCGCAGCAGACCATTCGCGGTTTGCGCTACACCCCCGGTGCCGCCCTCGGCAGCTGCCGGGCGAAGCTCAAGAAGCCGCAGGATTTCGAACGCGCGCTCGAAGTGCTGAAGACCCACAACATCCGGTATTATTTCCACATCGGCGACGGCGACTCCCAGGAGACCGCCGCCAAGCTTGCCGAGCTGGCCAAAGCGCAGGAATACGACCTCCGTGTCATCGGCGTGCCGAAGACGATCGACAATGATCTCCCGGGCACGGACCACTGCCCCGGCTACGGCAGCGCCGCCAAGTTCATCGCGACCACCGTGCGCGAACTCGCCGCGGATGCCGAGGCCACCGCGCTCCACGACATTGTCACGATCGTCGAGGTCATGGGCCGCAACACCGGCTGGCTGGCCGCCGCGGCCTCCCTCGCCAAGCGCCGCGATCAGCCCAATGATCCTCCACACTTGGTTTACTTGCCCGAAGTGGCCTTCTCTGCCGAGAAATTCGTCGAGGACGTCCGCCGCATCCTCAAGCGTGAGAAGCACTGCGTGGTCGTCGTGGGCGAAGGCCTCGTCGACAAGGACGGCAACTATGTCGCCGTCGAAACGACCGAAGTCGGCGCCCCGGCGCAACTCGGTGGCGTGGGCGAACACTTGCGCGATCTCGCGGAAGCGCAGCTCGGCGTGAAGGTGCGTGTGGCCCGCCTCGGGGTGACCCAGCGCGCCGCCGCCCACCTTGCTTCGAAGACCGACTCCGAGGAGGCATTCCTCGCCGGTCAAGCCGCCGTCAAGGCGGCCATCAACGGCGAGACCGACAAGATGGTCACGCTGCTCCGCGGCGACGGCGATCACTACACCTGCGAGACGGGTCTCGCCAGCTTCGCCGATGTGGTCGGCAACACGAAGAAGCTCCCGCGCGAGTGGATCAACGAAGATGGCGTCAGCATGAACTTCCAGTTCTATCGCTACGCCACGCCGCTCATCCAGGGCGAGCTCACGATTCCCTTCGAAAACGGCCTGCCGTCCTACGTTCGCCTCCACGGTGAGCGCGTGGGCAAGCAGCTCGGCGGCTACGAGAGCTGAGTCCGTCGGCCACCCGTTGGTTAACCAGTTTGATCAGAGCCGGTCTCGCGACCGGCTCTTTTTTTGCGCGTTGAAGCAGGGGTACGTGGCGCGCTCGCCGCGCCCCGGGGTGCTTTTGCTGCGCGATGCTGGAGAGAGTAGGTTGCGCGCTCGCCGCGCAACGTGGCGCGACGAGCGCGCCAGCTACGGGGGAAAGCGTGTATCGAAACCGCAACGCGACTGCCGCTAGCGTGCGCCTGCAATTTCCGCCCCGGGCTCCACGGCGTTGGCCTCGAGCACGCCGCGCACGCGGGGAAACAGGAGCGCCGCCTCGATGATCATCCAGACCTCGAGCACCATCGTCGCGAGGGCGATGGCCACGAGGGTCCACTTGCCCTCGCTGATCCAGCTGGGATTGCCCGTGCCGCCGACAAAGGTCTGCCAGATCATCGCCCACATCGGCATCACCAGCATGAAGATCGTCGGCACGATCAGGAACCACACCGGCTTGCCGCGCCGCCAGAGGTAGAACGTGATCACGAGAAACGAGAGCCCGCCGAGCAATTGGTTGGTGGCGCCAAACAGCGGCCAGAGGATCAGTCCGCCCTGTCCGGCGTTGGCGAGCGACCAGTCGCGACCCGGCGGCGGAATCGCCGCCATCAAGCCGGCGAGCAACACCGCGAAGACGGTCGCGCCGTGTTTGTTGCGCAGCACGGCAGCGGGCGCGGCGAGGGCGGGCGCCGCGTCGCCCAGGGCGCGGGCCAATTCCTGAACGATGTAGCGTTGGAGACGGCACGCCGTGTCGAGCGTGGTGCCGGCAAAGGACGCCACCAGCACCCCCATCAACGCGACGGCGATGCCTGACGGAATGCCGATCGTCTTGAGAAAGTTCGCCGAGCCATCGACAAACGCCGCCACCAACGGGCCGAGTCGCGACGACCATTCGCCGTAGCGCGAGAGCCACGCGGCCTCGCCGGTGAGCACGGTGCCGTTGGCGGCCGCAACCCCGAGGCCGAGGCCCGCCGCACAGGCGAGAATCACGAGCACCGCGAGAAACCCCTCCGTGAGCATGCCCCCGTAGGCGACGAACCGCGCGTCGGGTTCCCGGGCCAGTTGTTTGCTCGTGGTGCCACTGCTCACGAGGCAGTGGAAGCCGCTGATCGCGCCGCAAGCGATGGTGATGAAGAGAAAGGGGAAGATGAGCGGTGCGCCCTTGGGATTCCAGTTCACCACCGGCGCGGCCAGTTCGAGGGCCGGGCGCGTGCCGTCGGCGAGCGGGGCGCCGCCGCTGAACGCCGCCGCCGCCAGTCCGACGACGATCAAGCCGAGCGCGGAAATGAGTTGCAGGGAATTGATGTAGTCGCGCGGTTGCAGGAGCGACCAAACCGGCAGGACCGAGGCGATGTAGGAATAGATGAGCAACAGCACCACCCACGTCCACGACGACCAGCCCGCCAAGGTGACGTTGATGGCGTGCAGCACGCCCACGTCGCCGTAGATCACCGTCAGATACATCGTCGCGAGGGCGAGAAGCGAGGGCCAGAAGAGCCCCATCCCCCGCCGGTGCAGCCACCAGCCGATCACGAGCGCGATCGGGATCTGGATCGTGCAGGGGAAGATGGACGCGGGATATTGGCGGAAGACCGAGGCGATCACCAAGCCGAAGATCGCGAGCACGATCGTCAGCGCCATCGCGAGGACGAAGAGAAACAGCAGGCGCACGCGGGGATTGAGCAGCCGCCCGGCGATGTCGCCGACGGTCTGTCCGTTGTTGCGCAAACTCACCACCAGCGCGCCGAAGTCGTGCACCGCGCCGATGAAGATCGAGCCGAACATCACCCAGAGCAACGCCGGCAACCAGCCCCACATGATGGCGATGGCCGGGCCGACGATCGGGCCCGTGCCGGCGATGGAAGTGAAGTGGTGCCCGAACACCACCGCCTTCGGCGTCGGCACGTAGTCGTTGCCGTCGTTCAGCCGGTGCGACGGGCAGACGGTGTCCGCGGCGAGATTGAAGATCTTCCGGCCGAGCCAGCGTCCGTAAGTGTGGTAGGCGACGATAAAGCCAACGCCGGCGAGCAACGCAATCAGGAGGGTCTCCATGGGGTGGGGGGCTCCGGCACCTTACACGGCAACACCCGTCGCGCTAGACAAAACCCGCGGCGCGGCGCGCATGAAAATTCAGTGCGTCAACAAGCGCAGCGCGGCGAGTCCGGCGAGCGCCAGCGCGAGGTGTTCGAAGGTGCGCTGGGCGAGGCGTTGTGCCACCACGCGGCCAACGAGGGCGCCCGCAATCACCGCCGGGGCCAGCCAGAGGTTGAGCGTGAGGCTGGAGCTGTTGATCAGTCCGAGATTCACCATGAACGGCACCTTGAACCAGTTGATGAGCAGGAAAAACACCGCTCCCGTGCCGAGGAATTCGAGTTTCGGCAGGCGCATGGCGAGCAGGTAGACGGTCATGACGGGGCCGGCGGCATTCGCGACCAAGGTGGCGAAACCCGCCAGCAGGCCCGTGGTGACGGCGAGGGTGGGAGACGCGCGGGGCGCTTCGGGCGGTGTCGCGGTCGCCGGTCGTTGGCGCGCGAAATGAAAAATCAGCATCGCCAGCAAGATGAGCCCGATGGCGCGCGCGGTCCAAGCATCCGAGAGTTGTCCGAGCGCGAACCAGCCCGCGATGATGCCCGCGACCGCCCACGGGAAGAGCCGCCAGAGATGCGACCACACCAGGTTCCGGCGATAGGACGCGGCGGCAAAGACATCGCCGAGGATGAGCAACGGCAGCACGACACCGGTCGACTCGCGGGCCGGCAGGACGTTGGCAAAGACGGCGACGAAGAGCATGCTGAGCCCCGGCACCCCGGTCTTGGCCAACCCGACCGCGAACGCTCCCAGCCCGAGAAGGGTCCACTCCCAACCCGAGAACGAAGGTGGCGCAAATGGACTCACTCAGCGGAGCACGCGACAGAATCACCGACGAGTCAATCTGCGCAGGCCGTTCGACCCGGTAGATTTTCAGCGTGATCGGCTACGCGATCGCCGTTCGCGCAGTCTGGATCAAGAAGGCCCTTGCAAGGGGCCTCCAGTTAATATCCGCAACCAGCGCGGCCCGGACACGGATCGGGGCCAAGGCAGGGTTGCCCGTCGATCGGTGAATCGCTCGGGTTCACTCCTTGGGCGATTGCTTCCCGCTCAGCTTCTCGATTTCAAGAACCACGAGGGCGTCTTCGGCGGCAAAGCGATCCTTCGCGCCTTGATCGTCGGCTCGCAAACCCGCTGCGAGGTCGCGATAGCTCTGCAGGCGCAGGGAAAAAATATTCAGCAACGCTTTCCGGGTGCGGGTCGTGTCGCGATCGGGCGCGAGGGCCAAGCCGTCAAGGGCACGACCCCAATCCTCGTAAAAGGGGATCAGGTGAACTTCGATCCAATCGGCGTAGCTGGATGCTTGTGCCGCCGTCCAGGGTCGACCGAGTGACTCTTGGTGTTGTTTCAGCAAGGAGACCTCCTTGTCGATGTAGGAGCGATTGGTTTTTTCCCACGCGATGAGGTCGCTAATTCGGTAATCGTAGCGCGGGGTCAGGCCGATGCCGAAGGCAAGCATGGCGCCCAGTGCGGCGAGGCCCAACCGCAGGCGGCGGCCGCTTAACTTGCTTCGACTCTGGGCGTCGAGCGGCATCGCCAGTAACCAGCCGAGCGCAATGCCACCCAGCAGACCCCCAAGATGGGCGGCATTGTCAATCCCGGTGCGGGCAAGGCCGAAAAGGATGTTGTAACCGGCAAACCCCAGGGTGCTTTTCAGCATCTTCTTGTAGACCCCGGAGGGCATCGCCTGCTTCTCGCGCAGCATGAAGCCGACAATCATGCCGTAGACGCCAAACACCGCCCCGGATGCGCCCGCGCTCCACGCTTGGTCTCCGTGCCAAGCGATACTGGCGAATCCACCGGCAATGCCACTGCCAAGGTAGGCCAAGGCATAAAGGCGGCGGCCCAGAAGTTTTTCGACCAAGTGACCGGCATGGAAGAGTGCCCACATGTTCAGCGCCAGATGAAGGACGCCAAAGTGCATGAATGTGCTCGTCACCAACCGCCACCATTCGCCGTCGGTGGTGGCGGCACCGTTGTTGGCCCCGTAGAGAACGTATGGCATGATGCTTTCCACATCGAACCAACCGGCGCCGAGGAATCCCATGATGACAAAGACCAGGATGTTGAGCGCCACGATGACATTGGTGACCGAGCGCCAGGGACTGATCGGGCCGACGAGGGCATCGAGCCGGCCGGTGAATTCATTGCCTTCGACGAAGGCAACATCGGTGGTTTTGGGGAGGAGGTCCGCCGCTTCCCGCGCCGTATCGGCGTCGCGAAAATGGCAGACAAATGGCTGCTTCTTGGCCCCTGATTTCCCTGCGCTGGTCTTGAACTGCAGCGTCCGACCGGTCGCCAAGACATTGCTGATGTCGTGGTGGGCGAAGACTTGCTTCGCCGATTTTCCGGCGAAAAACCCGCGAGGGCGGCCGCTGAAGGTGTAGGTGGGGCCATCCGCTTGGATGGTCAGGAGCCCGGATCCCTTGAAGTCGAGGTTGTAGACCGGACTGGCAAAAAGGTTGTAATCGATCAGATAGGACACTTCCGGCCCGCAGCCGACGGAGACATCATTCATATTGGCGAAGGAGTTGGGCCCGTAGCAGCTACGCTGCCCAAGCCCGATTCCACGTAAAGTTCAGAATAGCCGATCCCAATTCTTTACCAAGACCATGTCTATCGGACCTGTATTCGCGGCGCCGAAACACAAAAAGGCCCGTAATTCATTTGAATTACGGACCTTTAAAGTGGCGTCCCCACGGGGATTC
>JAUXOH010000325.1 GCA_030682505.1 Candidatus Didemnitutus sp.
CTTCTGGGCGAGCAGTTGCTCGAGCTTGACGATGTCGGCCGAAAACTGGCGGATGCCCTCCGCGGTTTTCTCGGTCGCCATGGCGTCTTCGTTCAACGCGAAGCGGAAGCCCTTCTCGTCGAAGCTGACCTTGGCCGCGTCGACGGACTTGGCCTTGGCGGGGTCGAGCTTGCGCACGATTGGATCCGTGCCCTTTTGCAACTCGCCGAGCAGCGCCGGACTGATGGTGAGCAGATCGCAGCCCGCGAGTTCGAGAATCTCGCCCTGGTTGCGGAAGGACGCGCCCATCACCTCGGTGGTGTAACCGAATTTCTTGTAGTAATTGTAGACCTCGGTGACCGACTTCACGCCCGGATCTTCCGCCGGGGCGTAGTCCTTGCCGGTGGATTTCTTGTACCAATCGAGGATGCGACCGACGAAGGGCGAGATGAGTTGCACCTTGGCCTCGGCACACGCGACGGCTTGGGCGAAGGAGAAGAGCAGGGTGAGGTTGCAGTTGATCTTTTCTTTTTGGAGCGCTTCCGCGGCCTTGATGCCCTCCCAGGTGGAGGCAATCTTGATCAACACGCGTTCGCGGCCGAGGCCGGCGCGCTCGTAGAGCGAAATGATTTCGTGGGCCTTGGCGATGCTGCCGGCGGTGTCGAAAGACAAGCGGGCGTCCACTTCGGTGGAGACCCGGCCCGGCACGATTTTGAGGATCTCAGCACCGAAAAGAACCAGGAGTTCATCGATCAAGGTGTCCAGCGACGCGGCGGAACCGGCGTCCTTGATCGCCTTGTCCACCAGCCAGGCATACCCGGGCATCCCGGCC
This sequence comes from Candidatus Didemnitutus sp., assembly GCA_030682505.1. Taxonomy (GTDB): domain Bacteria; phylum Verrucomicrobiota; class Verrucomicrobiia; order Opitutales; family Opitutaceae; genus Didemnitutus. The sequence goes on from JAUXOH010000325.1 coordinate 812, forward strand.
GCCTTGAGGATCAGGCTGGGATTCGTTGTGGCATCACGCGGGGTGAATTGCTTGATGCTGCCAAAGTCGCCCGTGTCGGCGACCACGACGGTGAATTGCTTGAGTTGCTCGAGCTGGTTCATGGCGGTCATTGATCTCTCTTACCGTAAGGCGTCGGGATGGGCGCGCAAATAATTCCTCATCCACTCCAGGCCGCCCGCTTCGTCATAAAAAGCTCCGTCGAGTTGCGACTCAAAGGCGCCGTCGAGGGCGGGTTTGAAATGGGGCCCCGGGGACAGGCCGAGGGAGATCAAGTGGCGTCCGAGAATGAGCGGGTGGGGCGCGGCCTGCGCCACCGCGAGGCGTTGCGCCACGTCGCGCAGGTCATGGATCCGGCGAAGCGCTTCGTGCGAAACCAAGGGCGGACGGCCCAGATGATCCGACGTCATCACGGCAATCAAATCGTCGATCGTGGCCGGGTGAATCTTGCGGGCGAGCCGCCGCACCGTCGTGTCGCGCAGGTTCATCATGCCTTGGTGGTGCGCCAGGTGGTGCACCACGAGCGGGCGCACGTGCTCGACCAAATCGAGCGGCGCGCCGATGCGCGGCAGGAAAGTCTCGGTGATCGGCCCGCCGGCCGCTTCGTGGCCCGGACTGACCCAACGAATCTGGCGGCGGCGCTCGGCCTGAAGGGTGGTCGTGGCCTTGCCAAAATCATGGGCCAGCACCCCGAGCGCGAGAACGCGACGTTTGTGCGCATCGCCTTCCTGCCAAGCGGGGAGGGTGACGAGGGCGTCGAGACACAGCCCGGTGTGAACAAAGACGTCGCCTTCCGGATGCCACTCGGGCTCCTGCGGCAAACCGTCGAGCGCGGCGATCTCCGGGAAATGGGCCAACCAACCGGATTGTTTCAACACCGACAGGCCGGCGGAGGGCTTGACCGATTTCGTGCACCATTTGTCCCACTCACCCCACACCCTTTCGAGCGGAAGTTCGTGGAAGGCCTCTTTGATCGAGCGGCAAAGGGCGGCCGTTTCGGGTGCGAGCGTCAGTTCAAAGCGGCCCGCAAACTGGAAAGCACGGAGCACGCGCAGGGGATCCTCGACAAAGGCCGCACTGGTGTGGCGCAGCACCTTGGCCCGCAGGTCGGCTTCGCCGCCGTGGTGATCGATGATCCGGCCCTCCGCCGGATCATACGCCAGGGCATTGATCGTAAAGTCGCGCCGCGCCGCCGCATCAGTTTCTGAAAGCTCCGGCTCCGGTGCGACCGCGAATCCGCGATGACCGGAGCCCGTCTTCGACTCGCGGCGCGGCAGCGAAAAATCGTATTCGTTCCCCCCGAGGCGAACCTTGAGCACCCCGAAACTGCGGCCGACGAGATCGGTCGGGCCGAACGGCGCGAGCGAGCGTCGCAGTTGTTCGTAGTCGAGCCCGAAGACCTCGACGTCGAAATCCTTGGGCTCAAGGCCCAAGAGCCAGTCACGCACGCATCCGCCCACCAAACGCGGCCGACCTCCCGCGGAGCGGATGGCCTCGAAGGCGGTGGAGAGGACAGGGGGGATTTGCATATGGCACGACGCGGGACGGGCGATGCTAGGGTGGGGCAAACGCGGGGCGGCGCAAGACGGGCGTCGCCGACGAGGCCGACGATGCAATTACGCCGTCGGACCTTTCCACGCGCCCCAAGTGAGGAGCGCCCAGCCGGCGAGAAATGCCGCCCCGCCCAAGGGTGTGATGGGTCCCAGAATTTTCGGACCACCCAAGGCGAGCCAGTACAGTGAGCCCGAGAAAAGCACCACGCCGACGACCCACAAGGCGGCGACCTTCGCGCTGGGCCCGGCGTGTGCGTCGCGCCAACCGGCCAAGGCGAGCAAAGCCACGCTGTGGATCAGGTGGTAGAGCACGGCGGTTTTCCACGTCTCGGTGGAGCCATGGGTTTCGAGGGTTGCCTTCAGGCCGTGGGCGCCAAACGCGCCGAGTGCAACACCCAGAAAACCGAGCACTCCGGCACAAAGGGTAAGCAGGCGAGTTGAAGCGGTCATCGTGGCACGACGATGTGGACAATCAGGACGAAAACAAACACATCCCTTGCTGCATGCGTCGCCTTTGCTCCCTCCTGATTTTTGCGGCTTTCACGGCCGCGCTTGGTGCCTGGGAAGATGAGCTGCTGACGAAACTCGAGTTTGGCTTCGCCACGAACGTGGCGGTGGAAGGGATTGAGCGAGCCGGCGAAGGGGTGCGGGCGGGCGTTGATTTTTCCTCCGCGGGGTTTCGGGGCGAAGTGACGATCCATCAGCCCTTCGATCGCGGGGAACCGCGGGTGAGCCGGCTTGCCTTGCGCCACTCGTGGACGATAGGTGAGGAATTTTCACTCGGCCTCTCGGCCCGACACTTTCGGCAGGACGGGGCGCCGGCCAACGTGACGCGACACAGATCGCAACTCGGTGCGGTGTTGGCGTGGACGCGCGTGGATGGCTGGACGCCGAGCGTGGCTTATCACCGCGATCTTCGTTTGCAGGCCGATCTCGCCGAAGTTCGCCTTGCGCGGAGTCTTGCCCTGCCGAATTTGGGGGCGTTCCTCGAGTGGAGCGTGTTTGCGGGGTGGATCGACGCGGCCGACGCCCGCCCGGACGCCGCCGGAGCCGCGGTGAGCGACACTTTCAGCTACTACGGAGCGGAAGCGCGGCTGCCGTATCGGGTTGGCGAGCGAACGATGTTGGTCGTGACGGGCCGCCTCTCCGGCGCGACGGGGAATGCGGCGTTTTGGTCGCCCACCGGTCGATCCGGCGGCACCCGGGCGGGCGTCGATTTGTCTGTAACGTTCGACTTCTGAGCCATTAACCCCCGAATTGGAGCTGAATTCGGCTTCGCAGAAATTGTGAAAGGTT
>JAUXOH010000337.1 GCA_030682505.1 Candidatus Didemnitutus sp.
CGCCCACGAAGGCGACGTGAAGCTGACCGACTTCGGCATCGCGAAGGCGCTCGACCTGATGTACAACGAGGAAGGCAAAGTGATCCCGGGCAAGGACGAGTATTTGTCCCCGGAAGGAGCCAACTACGAAGTGACGGACGCCCGTTCCGACTTGTTCTCGCTCGGCGTCGTGCTGGCGGAGCTCCTCTTGGGTCGAAACATCTTTCGCGCCCCGCACCGCCTCGAATCCCGCCGCAACATCCTCTCCCTGCCGGTGCCGAACTTCCGGATGCTGCGGGGCGACATCGACGAGCGTCTCGCCCGCATCCTGGAACGCGCCCTGCAGCGCGAACGCAGCCAGCGCTACCAATCCGCCACCGAGATGATGGTCGATCTCGAACTCTACCTTTACAGCGACCGCTACGGCCCCACGCATGAAAAGCTGGCCGTTTATCTGCGCGAACTCTTTTCGCCTCACGCCACTCAACACGCCCCCGCACTCTCCAATCCGCCCCTGCCTCCGCCGGTTGTCGAAAGGAACCGTTAAGGTTGCTCGCGCATGAGTGGACCAGGCTTCAGTCAGGGCTTTCACCAGCGGCAATCGCAGCAACTGGTGCTGGCGCCGCAAATGCGGCAGTCGCTGAAGATCCTCCAAGTGGCCGCCCTCGATCTGCGCGCCACCATCCAAGAAGAACTGCAGGCCAACCCCACGCTCGAAGAGTTGCCGATGGACGGCATCAGTCTCGACCGCGACACCTCGAGCACGGACCCCGATGCCGACGCCAATCGCGAGGACAGCGCGAACGAACCGCTGGATTTCACCAAGGACCGCGACCTCGAGATTCTCGGCAAGATCAACGACGACTGGCGCGATCACCTGAGCGACACCGGCGGCGTGCGCGCCCCCAGTCGCGACGATGACGAGCGCCGCCAGCACTTCCTCGAATCCCTCACCACGGAGACGTCGCTGCCCGAGCACCTGATGCAGCAGGCCGAGCTCACCGATGCGACCCCGGAAATCCACACGGCCCTGCGCTACCTCATTGGCAGTCTCGATCACCGCGGTTTCTTGACCTCCTCGCTCTCCGACATTGCGCTGTTGGCCGCCCTGCCGCTCGAGGAGATGCAGCAAGCCGCGAAGATCCTGCGCAGTTTTGATCCGCCGGGCATCGGCGCCAAGGACCTGCCCGATTGCCTCCTGCTCCAACTGGCCCACAAGGGCCGCGACAAATCCGTCACCGGCCGGATCATTCGCGATCACTTCGACCTGCTGGTGCGCCGCCGCATTCCCGACCTCGCGCGCAAGATGGGCCTGGGACCCGAGATCATCCAGGCGGCGATCGAGGAGATCGGCATGCTCGACCCCGCCCCGGGCCGGCGTTTCGGCGAGGACACCAACCGGATCGTGGTGCCCGACGTCACCGTCGAACTCGAAGGCACCGAGTGGAAGATCATCCTCAATCAGGATTACATTCCCCGCCTGCGCCTCTCGAACACCTACAAGGACCTCATCGCCAAGGGCACGTTGAACAAGACCGAGCGCGATTACCTGCGGGAGAAGCTGCGCAACGGCAAGTTCATCATCAACGCCATCGAGCAGCGGCAGCGCACCATTGAGCGCATCACGCGCGAAATCCTGCGACACCAGGCGGAGTTTTTTGCCGAGGGCGTTTCGAAATTGAAACCCCTCACGATGACGCAGATCGCCGACATCATCGGCGTGCACGAGACCACCGTGAGCCGGGCCGTCGCCAACAAATACATGCAGACTCCGCACGGGGTGTTCGAGATCAAATTCTTCTTCACCTCGGGCTACCAATCTCAGGCCGGCGAAGCCGTGTCCAATACCAGCGTGAAGGAAATGCTCGCCGACATCGTCGCCGGGGAAGACCCCGGCAAGCCGCTGAGCGATCAGGACATTGTCGCCCTGCTGGTCGGCAAGGGCCTGAAGATCGCCCGTCGCACCGTGGCGAAGTATCGGGAGGAACTTGGCCTGTTGCCGAGCAATCTGCGCCGCCGCTACGATTGACGCCGCTTGGGGGGGCGGACGGACGTTCAGAACAGGTCAGCCGGAGTCGCGGCGGCCGCATCCACGCGGCGATGTTCGGGCAATTGCGTTTTGAACCACGTCCGCTGCTTCTTTACCAGTGCCCGCGTATTCCGGCCGATCGCCGGGGCCAGTTCCGCCTCGGTCAGGCGACCGTCCAGAAAATCAATGGTTTCCCGATAGCCGATCGCCTTGGCCGCGCTCGGGTTCTCCAACAATCCCTGCGTCAGCAGGTGTTTCACTTCCGCCACCAGCCCGTGCTGCAGCATCTGGTGCACGCGCTGTTCGATCCTGCGATCGAGTTCCTCCTTCTCCCGCACCAGTTCGCAAAGCTGCACATCGTAGGCGGCAAACAACGCCGGCCGGGCCGCGAATTCCTGCTGCAACTGCGCGAGGGTCTTGCCGGTCACCAGGCACCGCTCCAGCGCGCGGGTCACCCGGCGGGGATTCTGCACATCGAGTGCCCCGAGCCCGGCGGGGTTCAGGACTCCCAATTCCGTCGCGAGGGCCGGCAATCCGTTCCGCTCCAGACGCGACCGCACTTCCTCGCGCAGCGAGGCCGGCACCGCCACGTCATCGGCGACCGGCGCAAAGAAGGTCTTCAAATAGAATCCGCTCCCGCCGGTCACCAACACCGCCCGGCCCCGCGCCAGAATATCGCCCACGGCAGCCCGGGCCAGCAGTGCGAAGGCCGCCACATCCATCGGCGACTTCACGTCCCGGAGGTCGATCAAGTGATGCGGCACGCGGGCCCGCTCGGCGGGGGTCGGTTTCGCCGTGCCCAGATCCATCCCCCGATAAAACAGCAGCGAATCGCAGGACACGATCTCCGCCCCGTGCGCCTCCGCCCAGCGGAGCGCCAGCTCGGTTTTCCCCACGGCGGTGCAGCCGGTCAGGACGTGGAGGGTGCGGTTCACAACGGCGATGGAAACGCCCGGCGCCGACGAAGCAAAACTCCTTTTGCGGTCACGCGCTTGCGCCCCGACCCAAGCTCGCGGAAATAATGAGATTCCGGCCCGCCGCTTTCGCCCCGTAGAGCGCCTTGTCGGCCGCGGCGATCAGCGCGGCCGGATCGGACGCATGCCCCGGCAGTTCGGCGCACCCGGCGCTGAAAGTGACGGCCAAGGGTTCCGCGACTCCCGGCACGTTGCAGGGGATTTCCGCGAGCAACGCCGCGATGCGCTGCATCCGCTCCACGGCCTGCTTGCACGTGGTTTCGACCATGATGATCGCAAATTCCTCTCCCCCGTAACGCGCCACCCGATCCACCGCCCGCAGCTGGCCGGACAGCATGCTTGCGACATGCTTGAGCACCGCGTCGCCCACCGGGTGCCCGTGTTGATCGTTGATCCGCTTGAAATGGTCGATGTCCGCCATCACGAGCACGAACGGCCGGCCAAACCGCACACTGCGCTGCCACTCCTCGGCGAGCACGCGCTCAAAGTCGCGCCGGTTGAACAGCCCCGTCAGCGAGTCGCGCGTGGCGAGCTGGTTCAGCCGCTCCATCGCTTCACCGAGCTTGACCGCGTAGCGAATCGAACGCTCCAGGGACCGCGGATTGATTTCACCCTTCACCAAGTAGTCCACGGCGCCGGCGTCCATCGCGGCATCCTCGAACTCGGTGCTTTCGTCGGCCGTGAGGAAAATCACCGGCACGACGCAACCGGCGGCCCGGGCCTCCCGCAGCAGTTTCAATCCGTCCAGATCACCCAGTCGGTAATCCAACAGACAGACCGAGTGTTTGCCGGAGAGGAGTTTTTCCATGCCGGTCGCAAAATCCTTCGCGCCGTCACATTCCCACGGACCGGTGCGAAACCGGGTGATGAAGCCCTGCACCAAGCGGTGCTGCAACCGATCGTCATCAATCAGCAAAATTCTGCGGTGGCCCATGAACAGAGCGATTACCGCAGGCCCGCGATCAATTCGACAGCTTTTTCGCGCAGCTGCGGGGCGATCTCCGCGGGACGGGCCAGATGCGCCTGGATGACGTTGACCAAGGCGCTGCCCACCACCACCCCGTCGGACGCCTGCCCCACCGCTCGCACGTGGGCGGAGGTGGAAATCCCAAATCCCACCACGACCGGCAGCGCGGTGTGGGCTTTGATCCGCGCGACGGCCTCCGGAATATTGGCCGCCAGGTCGCCCCGCGCGCCCGTCACCCCTTCGCGGGAAACATAGTAGATGAAACCCGTCACGCCGGCGCAGATTTTCGCGAGGCGCGCGTCCGGGGTCGTCGGCGCCACGATCCGCACCGTCTTCATGTCGTGCCCGAGGCAGGCCGCCGAAAACTCGGCGCTTTCCTCGGGCGGCAAATCCAACACCAGCATGCCGTCCACGCCCGCCGCGCGGGCCGCCCCGACCGACGCCTCCACGCCATTGGCGAAGACCAGGTTGTAGTAGGTGTAGAACACCACCGGCACGGCGCTGAACTCGCGCAGCCGCTGCACCAGTTCGAGCACGCGCGCCAGGGTCATGCCGCTCTCCAGCGCCCGCTGGGCCGCCAATTGGTTGGTCAGGCCGTCGGCCAGTGGATCAGAAAACGGCACGCCCAACTCAAGCAGGTCGGCCCCGGCCTCGATCACCGCACGACACGCCCCGAGCGACGTCGCGAAATCGGGATCTCCGGCACACAAATAGGCGACGAACGCCGCGCGTTTTTCGGCGCGCGCCCGCGCGAAGGCTTGTGCGATACGATCCATGAAGGGCCGACCAGAACAGAGCGCGAGCGATTCGCCAACGCGGAATTGTGTCACGCGGGCGCGTTGATCCTCATCCGCCCGCCTCGACGACCCGCGCTTTCACGCCGTTTTGCCCAGCGAGATGAAACTCCGCCAGCACCGGACGGTGGTCCGACAGATAGCTGCGCACGACCGTGACCTCGACCTTCGTGCACTGGCTCGGCAGGTAGACGTAGTCGAGGGCACGTTGCGGCCAGAGAGAGGGAAACGTGCGGGCCGCCCGACCCTTGGGACACTTAGGCACGAGCGTGTAGTTGTCGGTTTGCTCCAAGTAGCCGAGAAGCATGGCCGTGGCATCGGGTGTATGCGCCGCGTTATTCAGGTCCCCGCAGAGAATCGGGCCCGTCACCCAGCGCGTCGCGCGATGCACCCGCTGCTGGTCCAGAAACTCCATCAGCTGCGTCGCCTGTCGCAGGCGGGAGGCGCGCGAGTTGTGGTGCATGTGGATGTTGGCAATCGGCAGACGGCCGGCCGGCGTCGTGATTTCGGCAAACAAAGCCCCCTTGCCCCCCATGAGGCTTTTCCCAAAGGGCACGTTCTCGTGGTGGCCGATGGGAAAGCGGGACAGGACCGCATTGCCGTAGTTGAGGTGGAATCGTCCCAACATCCTATTATTCACTCCATGAACAGCATGGGGAAGTCCCGTATGATCCCGCAGGAAAGCCAGATGGTCAAAGCTGCCGGCCCAGCGAGAGTTTTCGTCAATCTCCTGCAGGGCAACGATATCGGCATCGAGCCGATCAATCAGGTGCGCGATCCGCAGGAGCTGGGTCTTGATCCGCCGCTCGGTGCGGATGGATTGGTGCAAACCGAGACCCCGGGCATGCGCAATGTTGAAGGTCAACAGTCGGATACGGCGCATAGAGTCACGGTGCGCATGCTCAGCGCCGTCGCAATGGGAATCATCCCCCGGCCCGCGATGGAAAATGGGGCGGCCAACGGGATTCGAACCCGCGACCCCAAGAATCACAATCTTGTGCTCTAACCAACTGAGCTATGGCCGCCACAAAAGAAGAACGGCAAAAATCCAAAGGACCCCTCCGGCTGTCAACCCATTCTTCGAAAACCTTCGGCGAAGGGGCGGGATTGCATCCGCGCCTGTTCCGGGCGCCGAACTGGCGTCTGAACGGTCGGTGGTGCTCCCGCCGCGTTGCGTCACCGACCGCTGCGCGGGTGCCGCTGGCCCGGGACCAAATCGGCCACCGCCTCCGCCGCCGTGGTCATCGGCAATTTGAAATAAAAGACGGTGCCCTGCTGCTCGGGGCTTTCCACCCGCACCTCGCCGCCGTGGGCAAAAACCAGGTTCTTGACGATCGCCAAGCCCAAGCCGGTGCCGCCCTGCTGCCGCGCCCGGGATTTCTCCACGCGGAAAAACCGTTCGAAAACCCGCGCCCGCACTTCGGGCAGAATGCCGGGGCCGTCATCCCGCACCGCCACTTCCACCCAGCCATCACCCGCCGCTTGGGCGGAAATCTCCACCCGGCCGCGTTCCCGGCCATGTTTGATGGCGTTGTCGATGAGGTTGGAAAAAATCTGCCGCAATCGCAGCGCGTCGGCGCGCACCCAAATGTCTTCGTCCACAGAATTGACCAGCTTCACCTGCCGCTCCTCCGCCGCCGGCCCCAGATCATCGGCCACTTCCTGCGCCGTGGCTCCCAGCAGCAGCGGCTGCACATTCAATTCGATGCGCCCCGAGTCGATGGCCGAGAGCAACAGGAGATCCTCAATCAACAGTCCCAGGCGGGCCGCGTGCCGATCGGCGATGCCGAGAAACCGGTCCCGCGCCTCCGGATCGTCCTTGGCGCCGTCGATCAACGTTTCCACCGCGCTCGCGATCAGCGAGAGCGGTGTGCGCAACTCATGGCTGACATTCGCCACGAAATCATGGCGCATGGATTCCAAGCGGCGGAGCTCGGTCACATCATGAAACACGAACAGCGATCCC
>JAUXOH010000340.1 GCA_030682505.1 Candidatus Didemnitutus sp.
CGGGTTGGGTCTGTTGATCCGGCGGACGCCGGGCTGGACCGGTTGGTCCACGGTTCTGGTCTGTTTCGTCGTCAGCTTCCTGACGGAGCGTTTCCTCAACATCGAATGGGCCGTCCGCACCTTCGGGGTTATCGACGGAACCACCACGTGGGAACGCCAGAACTGGGAACAGGGCATTGGGGTGTTCACGATCCTCGGGGCCGGTATCCTCTGGTTTCTTTTCACCAAGCAATTTTATCACCGGGAAACACCGGAGCAACGCGCGTCGATCGACCGCTTCTGTCACAACCTCGCCACGCCGGTTGACTACGAAAAGGAGGAAAAATCCGCGGGCAACGACGACAAACAATCCTGGCTCATCGGTTGGCTCTGCCTGCCATACGGGGCGGTGGTCGTTTTGATGGCGTTGATTCCCAATCCAATGGTCGGCCGCCTCGCGTTCGTGTTTTGCGGCGGCGTGGTCATGCTCATCGGCTGGCTGCTCGTCAAGCAGTCGCGGAAACCTGCCGCGCCGGTTGCCCAGCAATGACGCAGCCCGTTTTCACTCTCTCCGGCCGCCGTGCCCTCGTCACCGGTTCCTCCCAAGGCATCGGGCTCGCCTTGGCCCGCGCGCTGGCCGTCGCCGGCGCCCACGTGCTGCTCAACGGCCGTGACCGCGCCAAGGTCGACCGCACGACCTCCCTGCTGCAGGCCGAGGGCTTGAGCGTGGAGTCGTGCCCGTTCGACGTCACCGACGAAGCCGCCGTGGTGGCCGCCGCGGTCCAGTTCGGCGCCCTCGATATTCTGGTCAACAACACTGGCATCCACCGGCGCGGTCCGCTGGAGACAATGTCCTTGGCCGACTGGGACGCCGTGATCAAAACCAATCTGACCAGCGCCTTCCTCGTCGCCCGAGCGGTCGCCCCGGGCATGATCACCCGCCATTCGGGCAAGATCATCAATCTCTGCTCGCTCATGAGCGAGCTCGCCCGCCCCACCACCGGCAACTACGCCGCCGCCAAGGGCGGATTGAAAATGCTCACCCGTGCGATGTGTGCCGAGTGGGCGAAGCACAACCTCCAGATCAACGGCATCGCACCGGGCTACATTCTCACCGAAATGACGCAGCCGCTGGCCGACGATCCGAAATTCGACGGCTGGATCAAGGGCCGCACTCCGGCCGGCCGCTGGGGTTCAGCCGATGATTTGACTGGCGCTTGCGTGTTTCTCGCCTCGCCCGCTTCGAACTTCATCAACGGCCAGATCCTCACGATTGACGGCGGGCTCAGCGCCGTCATCTAGCGATGTCTCACCGCGGCAAACTCGTCCTGCTTCCGCCGAATCGCGTTTGGCGCACCTATCCCGGTGGCGCGACGCTCGATCGCTTCGCCGGCAAAGCGGATCCCCACGACTCCCATTTCGCCGAAGACTGGATCGGCTCCGTGACTCGCGCCACGATCGCCGGTCGCGAGCAACACGACGAAGGCGTCTCGCAGGTGTTGGTCAATGGAACCGAGCACGATTTCCGCGAACTGGTGGCCTCCGATGCCGACTATTTCCTCGGCGCCCAGCACGTGGCCAAACACGGCAGCACTCCGATGTTGCTGGTCAAGTATCTCGATTCCGCTGTTCGTTTGCATTTTCAGTGCCACCCGTCCCGCGAGTTCGCGCAGCAGTTCCTGAACTCCCCGAGCGGCAAGACGGAAGCCTACCATATCCTCGGGGTGCGCGAGGGCGTGACCGACCCGTATTTCTACATGGGTTTCCAACACCCGCCGTCACCGGAGGAACTGAAGTGGTGGATCGAAACCCAGGACGTCGCGGCCATGGAAACCTGCTTCGAGAAGATCCTCGTCCGTCCCGGCGACACCTTCCTCATTCCCGGCGGATTTCCCCACGCGCTCGGCGAAGGCGTGTTCATGATCGAGATCCAGGAGCCGACGGACTTCGCCGTGCGCTACGAATTCGAACGCGCCGGCTACGTGCTCCCCGAAGCGGCCCGCTTCATGGGTCGCGGAATCGATTTCGGTCTGTCGCTGATCAATTTCAACCGCTATTCCCGCGAAACAATCGAACGCGACTACCGCTGCACGCCCTCGCAGCGACGCGAGCTCGGACCGAACTCGTGGCAGGAATCCCTGATCGGCCCCGACAAAACCCTGTGTTTTCGGGTCAGCAAATCAGTGCTCAACGAGCCGGTGACGAAGTCCGAGGCCTCGTTCTACATCGGGATCATTACCGACGGCGCCTGTCGCATCACCGTTGGGGGTGAAACCCATCAACTGCACCGCTACGAAAAGTTCTTTTGTCCTGCCGGTCTTGATTCCCTTAAGATCGACCCGGAGCCGCATACCGAAATCGTCGAGTGTTACCCTCCTGCTTAACATGGCCCGTCCCTCCTCCATCCTCGCCGCCATCACAGCGCAAGAGCTGCGCGATTTTCTGCCCGAACCCCTGCTCGGCGCGGTCCGCGCCCTCACGCCGGCCTTTGCCCACCACGACACCGCAGGTGAAACCACCGAGCAATTTCACCGCGTGCTCGCAGAGGCGAATCCCGAAGTGCTCCTCGCCTGCTGGAAAACTCCGCCCCTGCCGGCGGTCCTGCCGCGGAATTTGCGCTACGTCTGCTACCTCGCGGGTTCCGTGAAGAAACTCGTTACCCGGGAACATATCGAAAGCGGCCTGCTGGTCAGCAATTGGGGCGGCTCCATCAGTCGCATCGTCGCCGAGTGGGCGATGTTCCACATATTCTCCTGCCTCCGTCGCGCCACTTACTGGACGCTGGCTATGCATCACGAAGGGGCGTGGAAGGATGGGGGCACAGAGACCGCTTCGCTCTTCGGTCGCTCCGTCGGCATCCACGGCTTTGGTCAAGTGGCTCGCGAACTCGTGCGCCTGCTGCGACCCTTCGGTTGCCAAGTCTCCGCCTTCGCCCCGGATGTGGACGAAGAGACCGAGCGCGAACACAACATCAAGGCCTCCCCCACGCTGGACGCCCTGTTCGCAAACAACGACATCATCATCGAACTTGCGCCCCTCATTCCTGAAACAACCGGAAGTGTCACCGAGCGCCATCTTCGCCAGATCAAGCCGGGCGGGATTTTCATCAACGTCGGCCGCGGGGCGGTCGTGGATGAGGTCGCCTTGCTCCGGGTCGCCAAGGAAGGGAAGATCTTGGTGGGCTTGGATGTGTTCACGGTGGAACCGTTGCCGGTCGATTCCGGTTTCCGCGGTCTCCTGAACGTCACGCTGACGCCGCATCTCGCCGGCCCCACGACTGATCGTCGACGCGATGCGGGCGAAGCCGCCGTCGCCAACCTCCACGCATACTGTGAAGCGCGGCCACTGGAGGCGCTCATCAGTCTCCGCGTCTACGACACCTCCACCTGAGCAGCCCCATGGCTCTTTCGTCCACCCAGCCGCTCAACACCGTGAATCTTCCTCCCTCCTATCGCCATTGGCAGGATTCCGCTCGCAAGCTGCTCGAGCCCCTCGCCGCCCTCATGCATCCCGGCAGGGCCGACCTGCCGTTGATCGGACCAGCCAGTGATCACGACGCCCAAGCGGACCGCCTCGAATCATTTGCCCGGCCGTTGTTGCTGGCCGTGCACTGGCTGCAATCCGCACCGCGCACCGAAGATGCCGCGCTGCGGACGCGCGTGGCACAATGGTTTCGAGACGGCCTGCTGATCGGCACCGATCCCGCGAGCCCGCACTACTGGGGACCGGATGCCAATTATCACCAGCATCACGTTGAGATTGGTCTGCTCGCGATCGCCCTGCAAATTGCCCCTGCCCACGTCTGGAAGCCGCTGTCCCAAACGGAAAAGGATCAAGTCGCGCACTGGCTCGGTACCGCGCGCGGCAATGGCATCGTGAACAACAATCACTATTTCATGGGCATCCACATTCTGGAATTTCTCATGAAGGAAGGCTATGGACGTCCCGCCGACCGGCCGATCGTCGATGAGTTTCTCAACCGCCTCGAGTTGATGCACCGCGGGGGTGGTTGGTTTGAGGACGGCATCAACCAAGCCTACGACCACTACAATTCCTACGCCTTTCATTTCTACGGTCTCTGGTGGGCCCGTCTGCACGGTGCCCGCGATCCGCAACGCGCCCAACGCTGGCGCGATTGGGCCACACTCTTCGTCCGCGACTACGAGCACTTCTTCGCTGCCAGCGGCGAGCATTCCGCCTTCGGCCGCTCAATCAGCTACCGCTTCAACTGTCTGAATGTCTTCGGCCTCGCGGCGGCGGAGAATTGCACCGATGTGCCGCTGGGGCGCTTGCGCCGGCTGTGCACCCGCAATCTGGATTTTTTCCTTTCCAAACCGATCACGCAGTCGCAGGGCTGCCTCGCCCTCGGCTGGGTGGATCATTTCGAG
>JAUXOH010000349.1 GCA_030682505.1 Candidatus Didemnitutus sp.
TGGGTTCCCCGAAACCGAGCCGGTAAAGTTCGTCAGCGGTCGTGACTTTTTCCTTCCCGTGGTCGGCCTTGTTGGCGACCAGAATCACCTTCTTCTTGCTCCGGCGCAACAGGGTCGCGACGCGCTCGTCGAGCGAGGTCAGTCCTTCCCGGGCGTCCACCACAAAGAGAATCACCGAGGCCGCTCCGATCGCAAAGGCCACCTGGACCTCCGAAGCTTTGATCAATTTCGCTGGGGTCGTCGCGTCCTGCAGCCCCAACCCACCCGTGTCCAGCAGGTGGAAGCCGCCCTCTTTGACCTCCGCCGACACGACGTCGCGCGTCACTCCGGGCTGGTCGTGAACGATGGAAATGCGGCGGCGGGCGAGCCGGTTGAAGAGACGGCTCTTGCCGACATTTGGCCGGCCGACGATGGCGACAGTGCGAGACATGGAATGGAGCAAACCTGCAAATCCACGCTAATCCACGCTAATCTTTGAACGGACCCACCAAAGGCGTCGAAACTGGGCCCGGAGGTCGTTTTCTCGCCGGACCGAGAGGATTTTCTAGTTTTTCTGCTTCGGCGGAGCGCCGCCAGTGAATAATCGCCGGCACGCCCTTCTGCTCCCTAAGGGCTTATCCCTAAGCTGGTTTCTGAATTCCCAAATTCAACGCGATTGCCGAAAAAGCACAAGTATTACTGATAGCAACAGTTTATCTCGGCATTTTGCTCAAGTTACCGCCGCTTCGCGACGAATGGTGAAAGCAGATGAACATTCTCATCGTCGAAGATGACGCGGTCGCCCGCAAGTTGCTGTCGAAAATCGTGACAGAACAATTTGGTTTTACGGTGACCGTGGCGGAGGACGCCACGTCTGCGATGAGGCAATTGGAAAACCCCGCCTTGCAAATTGATGTCGCCATTATCGACATCCTCATGCCTGACCACGATGGATTCTGGGTGGTTCAGCAAATGAAGGAACTGCCCTACCGCGCCGACACCCCCATCGCGCTTTGCTCGGCGAGCAACGACGTCGAAAACATCACCCGCGCTCGCGCCGCCGGCATTCGCCATTACATTCTCAAGCCTTACGCTCCCGAGACGCTGACCGCCAAATTCAGGCTGATCATCGGCCAGCCGAAGGAGGGGGAAGCAACAACCGAAAAGCCCCAAACCGTGCCGGTGCACACCCGCTTGGGAATCGATGAAGCCCAGCTCACCGAAATGGTGGCCGCGTTGTGTCTCAAGTGCCGCCAATTCCAGAAGCAGCTCGCCGCCGACTATCAGACGATTGATGTCGGGAATCTCTCCGTGCTCATGGCGACCACCGGAAGTTCAGCCGAGAATCTCGGAAAGACCGAACTCGCCCGCATTCTGCAGAGCCTCAGCCAAGCCCTGCACCACGAATCGACGGCCCGCGGAAAACTCCGCTCGGCACTTTCCGGCAAAGGTCTCACGGCAGCGCTCGATCTCCTGCACGTGCAACTGAACGAAATTCAGGGCAGGGATCCCGCCGCCGTGGTCGAAGACCCTAGTCCGGGCAGCCGGCCTCCGGTCGCAACAAAGTCTCCTGCCGCGACGGAAACAAAACCGAACGCTGCGTCCGGCGCGAAAGAGACTCCCGCTGCCGAACCGGTTGCGGTTGCGACGACCTAGCTAGGTCGTGCCCGTCAGACCCGACCGCCGCGGTGCGGTCCCTTGCCCCCTCTCGGAGCGCCGGTCCTGGGAACCCCCGTCGGCGATCTCGCGCCCGCAGTTGCATTGCTCGTCATCTTCGTTCAACCGATTGGGTCGCATGTTCGAAAATCTCACCGACAAACTGACCCAAGCCCTGCGCAACCTGCGCGGGACCGGCAAGCTGACCGAGGAAAACATGGCCGACGCGCTCAAGGAAGTGCGCGCCGCCCTCCTCGCCGCCGATGTGCATTTCAAGGTCACGCGCGAGTTCATCGAGCGCGTGCAGCAGCAATGCGTCGGGCAGGAAGTGCTGAAATCAGTCAGCCCCGGCCAGATGATCATCAAGATCATCCACGACGAGCTCGTCAGTCTCCTCGGCCAAGGCACCACCGGACTCGGCGAGAAACGTCCGCTCAAGGTGCTCCTCGTCGGTTTGCACGGTTCCGGCAAGACGACGACCGCGGCGAAACTCGGCAAACTGCTCAAGAAGAGGGGCAGCCGCCCGTTTGTCGTCGCCTGCGACGTCTATCGGCCCGCCGCGATCGACCAGTTGGAAATTCTCGCGAAGCAGGAGGAGCTCGGCTTCTACGCGGAACGCGATTCCAAGGACGTGCCCGCCATCGGCGCCAAGGCGCTCGACGCCGCCCTGCAGCAAAACGCCGACGTGATTTTGTTTGATACCGCCGGTCGCCTCCAGATCGACCACGAGTTGATCGAGGAAGTGAAGCAACTGCGCGCCCGCATCCAGCCCGACGAGATCATTCTCGTCGCCGACGGCGCGCTCGGCCAGGAGGCCGTCAGCGTCGCCAAGACCTTCCATGACGCACTGCAACTCACCGGATTGATCCTGACCAAGCTCGACGGCGATGCCCGCGGCGGTGCGGCGCTGTCGATCAAGTCGGTCACCGGCGTGCCGATCAAATACGTCGGCACCGGTGAAAAGACGGAGGACTTCGAGGTCTTTCACCCGGACCGGCTCGCCTCGCGCATTCTCGGCATGGGTGACGTGGTCTCGCTCGTCGAAAAGGCCCAGGAGAACATCGATCAAAAGGAAGCCGAGCGCATGGCGGAGAAGATGCGCAAGGCGGATTTCAATCTCGAAGACTTTCTCTCGCAGATGCAGCAGGTGAAAAAGATGGGTTCGATGCAGTCCATCATGGGCATGATGCCCGGCATGAGCGGCGTGCAACTACCGGACGACTCGGACCGGCAGATGAAGCGCACCGAGGCGATCATTCTCTCCATGACCCTCCAAGAGCGCCGCAAACCGCAACTGCTCAACGGCAGCCGCCGGATGCGGATCGCCACGGGAGCGGGCGTCAAGGTGCTGGAGGTCAATCAGCTCATCAAGCAGTTCGAGCAGATGCAGAAAATGATGAAGATGATGAAGGGCGGGAATCAGAAGAAGATGATGCGCCAGATGGAAGCGATGAAGGGCCGCGGGGGCATGCCCGGATTCTGATCAGGTGCCGGGCGTCTCGGCGCGCGGTGGCGGCACGGCGATTTTCCAATAGACGGCACCGTTGCTGACCGACAATTCCTGCAGGCCCCGGCCCGCCGCGCGCAGCCCCTGCAGCACCAGTTTCTTGATGTCGCCGAGCACGTGGCGTTCCTCGGCGAAATAGGAATGCTCCAAGAAACTCGTATCGAGACCCGAGGCATCGATCGTCTCGATGCCCGGTGCCACGACCACCCGCTGGCTGGCATCACCCACCCGGATGTAGTCGCCGCGAACCTTCTTCGACGCCTGCAGCGCCTTGTCGCCATCCGAGACGTAGAGCGTGATGTTGTCGCATCCCGCGACGAGGCGCGGGGCCAGCTCATCGACGAAGACCGAGGCATCGAGATCCGGAGCCGCAAGAATGATGCTCTTGAACCGGCCGCGCAAATCCGGCCGCTCGGTGAACAAATCCTTCAACGCCCCGGTCAGCGCGCGATTGCCCATCGAATGCGCCACGAGGTGGATGTTCGTGACGGTCGAGTGATCCGCATAGTCGATCAGGAAGCGCTTCAAATTGGGCGCCGACCAATCCGAGTTCTCCCAGTCCACCGTGTAACGTTCGACGGCACCCTCGGACGGCCAGCTGTAGAACACGGGGACGCCGCGGTAATTGAGGTCAAAGGCGATCTGGGCGGTGCGCCGCGCCGCATCGTCGAACGAAACGTTGTAGCCGTGGAGAAAGACAAAGGAGGAATTGCTCGCGCCCTCGCGCCGGAGCAGGTCCTGCACGCCGGCCATGAAGGCATCGGCCGTCAGTGCCACCCGGCGCAACACCACCATGTGCCGTTCGGGCACTTCACTCAATTCGAGTCGCCACAGGGAGGGACGCTCAATGTGGCCCAAGCGATGCACACGCGGAATACTGACAACCACCGTGCCGTAGGAAACGACGCGCGGATCACTCCGATCCGGACCAAAGTCGGCCACGCCGACCGCATTGCGGTCCGTGCCGAAGAAGACGCGCACTTGGGAGAAATTGCTGCCCTCGACGATGTTTGGATTGAGCGTGTTGCGCAGATCGGCTGGCGCGGGTGCGGACATTACCATGGCTATCGGTGCAGACGCCGGAGCGCGGGCAACTGGAGGCGCAGGCCTCGGTTCCTCCGGCGGAGCGGAGAGGACTCGTGCTGCGGCCGTGGGGCTCGAGCTGCGTTTTTCAGCCGACCCGTTCGCCGAGCGCGCCCAGCGCGCATCCGGATCTGCGGCGCGCGGGACCGACGCCAAGGCTCCCGTATCATCGCGCGGTGGTGGCGGTCGGGTCGCCCGAAGCAGTGGAGCAGAGGCACCGGGCGCCTGAGCGCTCGGGGTGGCAATCTCCACGATTTCCACCGGGTCGCTTTCGTTTTCAGATCTCACCTCCGGCGGCGCGGACATGACCGGGGCGCGATCCATCCCGGCACAGCCCGCCAGCAGCAGCGAGGCTCCGATGATAACAAACATGCAGACGTTCTTCATGGCGTGGATCTCCATTCGGCCCGTGTCCGACTGTTACTCCTCACCGACCGCAGATCAAGGTTCAACCCGGCGGTGGGTCCCCGAGGGTTCCCGGCTCCCTTCCTGGATTGAGTCGCTCGCCACCTTTCCCAAGCCTTGCGTCATGTCCTTGTCTTCCCGTCGGTTTGCGCTCGCCCTGCTCGGGCTCTCCCTGCTCTGCCTCTTCGCGCTAGCGCAGTCCAAGGCCTACTTCCCTCCCGCGGGATCATGGGAGGAACGGCAGCCGGCCGAGGTTGGCATGGATGCCGCCCGTCTGCAGCAAGCCGTGGACTTTTCGCTCCAGCACGAGAACCCCGCGCCCCGCGACGTCGCCCTGGATTTGCAGCAGAGTTTTGGTGCCACGGAGCCGCTGTGGAAGTTGTTCGGTCCCACCCAGCCGCGCGGAGGCGTTTCGGGAATCGTCATCCGGCGCGGCTATGTCGTCGCCCAGTGGGGCGAGCCCGGCCGTGTGGACATGACGCACAGCATCACGAAGACTTTTCTCACGACGGTGGCGGGCTTGGCATGGCAACAAGGTTTGATCCGCGATCTCAACGCCTCGCCCAAGGACCATTTTCCGACGCCCGAGCTGTTTG
>JAUXOH010000354.1 GCA_030682505.1 Candidatus Didemnitutus sp.
GACGCGATCAAAAACCCACTTCAGCACGCGCATGTTTTCACTAAAGCCCGGCCACAAGAATTTGCCATCCTTGTCCTTGCGGAACCAGTTCACGTGGAAAATGCGCGGGGTCTCGGTGAGCTTGCGCTGCATGTTGATCCAGTGGCGGAAGTAATCGCCCATGTTGTAACCGCAGAAGGGCAGCATTGCCATCGGGTCGCGGCGTACTTTGCCAATGGTGCCCGCGGCCGCCGCAGTCATCTCGGAACCCATCGTGGCGCCGGTGTAAACCCCGCTCGACCAATTGAAGGCCTGGTAAACCAACGGCATCGTCGTCGCGCGACGGCCACCGAAGATGAAGGCGCTGATGGGCACGCCCTCGGGGCTCTCCCAGTCCTTGTCCATCGTGGGACATTGCTTGGCCGGAGCCGTGAAACGAGCGTTCGGGTGGGCGGCCTTGGCGCCTTTTTCCTTCGCGAGTGCCGGGGTCCACTCCTTGCCCTGCCAGTCGATCGCGTGGGCCGGCGGCGTATCCGTCATGCCTTCCCACCACACGCCGCCGTCGTCGGTCAAGGCGCAGTTGGTGAAGATCGAGTTCTTCGCCAGAGACTTCATCGCGTTCGGATTGGTGCTGTTGCCCGTGCCCGGCGCCACCCCGAAGAAGCCCGCCTCGGGATTGATCGCGCGGAGGCGGCCATTCTTGTCGGGCTTGATCCACGCGATATCGTCGCCGACGGTCCACACCTTCCAGCCCTGCTTTTGGAAATGCGGGGGCGGAATGAGCATGGCGAAATTGGTCTTGCCGCACGCACTCGGGAAAGCCGCCGCGACGTAGTGCTTTTTCCCCTGCGGATTCTCGACGCCAAGGATGAGCATGTGTTCGGCCATCCAACCCTCGTCCCTCGCCATGGCCGACGCGATGCGCAGCGCGAAGCACTTCTTGCCCAGCAGTGCATTGCCACCGTAACCCGAACCGTAGGACCAGATCTCACGGGTTTCGGGAAAGTGAACGATATATTTCTCCATGTTGCAGGGCCAAGTGACGTCCTTCTGCCCCTTCTTCAGCGGCGCACCCACCGAATGCACACAGGGGACGACGCGCTTGAAATCGGCATCGATGAGATCAAAGATTTTTTTGCCGACGCGCGCCATGATGCGCATGTTCACGACGGCGTAGGCCGAGTCCGTGAGTTGCACGCCGATCTGCGACATGGGCGAGCCGATCGGGCCCATGCTGTAGGGCAACACATACATCGTGCGGCCTTTCATGCAGCCGTTGAACACGCCCTTGAGCGTCTTGCGCATCTCGAAGGGGTTGACCCAATTGTTCGTCGGTCCGGCCGCTTCCTTCGAGAGCGAGCAAATAAAGGTGCGGTCTTCGACGCGCGCCACATCACTCGCATCCGACCGGGCAAGGTAGCAGCCCGGCCACTTCTTTGGGTTGAGTTTGATGAAAGTGCCGCCCGCGACCATCTGCGCGCACAGGGTATTATATTCAACCTGTGACCCGTCGATCCAGTGAATGGCGTCGGGTTTGAGCAACGCCGCCATCTTGTTCACCCAACGCAGGAGGTTGACGTTTTTACTGAGGGGTTTGTTGGACTTCATCGGCCGCCAGACTACGATGGCCACGACGCGAGACAACGGGAAAGACGGCCCGTCCTCCCGGCATTAAGCCCGGGCGCTCCTTACATAAGCAGCCGTGCAACGCTTGATTCTTGACCGGTGATCACCTTTCACCCCCCGGACCGATCCCTCCAATCCACCCATAAACAGGCATCAACTCGTAGCGTTTCCGTCGCGTGAGGATCGGAAAACGGCGGGCACGGTCAGGAAGGAAACAGGTCTGATTGGCACCGGTGCTGCCCATTCTCTTCCGCTCGGGTTTTGTCGCTCGCGCGATTCTCCCTGAACCTGCAAGCTGCCGCCGTGAACAGGCTGTGTATCGCTGCGGGCATGATGATCCTCGGTTACGCGGGGTGGTTCGCGGCCGACGCGCTCGGCCTCAATTTGTGGAGCACCTTCATTGCGAGCGGTGCCGGCAGTATCGCCGGAGTCTATGTCGGCTGGAAAATCGCCCGACATTACGACTAGTCCCCGCCTGTCCCGACCACCGCGCCCGCAGCCGCTTGGACGCATGGGGCACCAACCCCTCGCCGCAAATCAGAGCATCGGTTCGACGTGCACGGTCACATCGGTGATCGCGTGCGGCGCGGAGGCGAGCAGCGCATCCTTCACCGCATGCGCGATGTCGTGACCCTCGCGCACCGTCAGTTCGCCCTCCACGCGCACCTGGATGTCGACCAGGTGACTGAGCCCGCTCTTGCGCACGCGGCACTTGTCGAGGGCGCAAACCCCCGGCACCGCCTGCGCGAGGGCACGCACCTCCCGCTCGAATTCAACCGGCACCGCGGTGTCCATCACATCCCCGAGCGCCTTCATGAGAATGGCTGACCCGTTCACCGCGATGATCACGCAGGCAAACAACGCCGCCCAATCATCCGCCGTTTCCCATCCCGGTCCGCCCCACAGCGCGATTGAGATGCCCACGAACGCGGCGGCTGAGGTCATTGCGTCCGACCAATGATGCATCGCCTCGGCGCCGAGCGCGGTGCTGCCGACTTCCTCGCCCGCCTGCCGCATGCGCCGCGCATACCACAGCTTTGCCACCACGACTCCCGCCAGCACCAGCAGCGTCCACCAGGCCGGTCCCTGATGCGGGGTCCGGATCTCACGCACCGCGTGCCACGCCACCCAGCCCGCCATGGAAAAAACAAACAACGCGACCGCCAAGGCCGACAGCGACTCCGCCTTGCCGTGCCCATAGGGATGATCCGCATCGGGTGGGCGCGCCGCGACGCGAAAGCCCGCCCACACCAAGGCCGACGTGAGCATGTCGAGCATCGACTCGGCCGCATCCGCCACCAAGGCAAAGGTGTTGCCCAACAATCCGCCCGCCAGTTTTATCACCGCGAGGAGGGCATTCAACGCGATGCCGTTCAGCACCAGGGCCGCGCCGTCGCCCGCGCGGCGAATGGTGCGAAAATGGACATCGGGGATCGTCACGAATCGCGACGCTAACCCCGCCGCGGCGGAGTTCAAGCGCACCCTGAAGCCATTCAGATGACCAGTTGACCGGCGGTGCTTGCCCTTCTACCTTGTCGTCCGCCATGGCCGAAATGGACACGACTCTCGCACAGGATCCGGTAAGACAGTTCTCCGTGTTCAGCGAAAACCGCGTGGGCCGGCTGCACGATCTCACCGGCATGCTCGCCAAGCACAACGTGCACATCATGGCGATGACCACACTGGACACGACCGATTGCGCCATCATCCGCATGGTCGTCGACGACCCGGATCGCGCGCGCGAACTGATGGCCGCCAACAATTTCTTTTTCACCGAATGCGAGGTGCTCGCCATTGAGTTCGCCGATGAGTCGAAGCTGAAGGACGTTTTCATGGCTTTCTATGCCGTTGAGATGAACATCCATTACGTTTTCTCCTTCATCTCCCGTCCACGGGGTCGGTGCGGTTTGGTGCTCAAGGTCGAGGACCTCGACCTCGCCGTGACCGCGCTCAACAGTCGCGGCTTCAAGGTTCTCACGCAGCGCGACATTTCACGCTAGCCCAATGACCTGCCCGGCAATTTTTCCCCGGCCTCAGCCCTTTACGTCCAGCAACTGCTCGCCTTCGAGCTGGTAGATCCCGGAAAGGTAGCCCTCTTCGTAGAGTTCGCCGACCTTCAGTTTCCCCAACAGGGTCAGCGGGATGTCCATCAGGGGCGGAATACCGCCCTGCATCATCCTGACGATGATCCATTCATTGATGCGCGGCATCGCCCCAAAGCAGCAGCCGCTCTGGTCCTTCATCAGCAGAAATTCCGTGACCTTCCCGTTCTTGAACTTCGTCGGCAACATGAAACCCGTGATCGAGATCTTCTTGGCATCGAGCTCCCGCACGTAATCGGGAATCTGGTTCTTCGGGGCCGCCTCCGCCGAGGCGGGCGGCGCCCCGGGCACCATCGTTTCGTAGCTGGGCGGGACGTAGTTGAACGCGGCCAGCAATTCGAAGCCCACGAGCTCAAAGTCCTTCTGGTTCGTTGCCGTTGCACTGGCGACGACGCGATCCGGTGCCGCCGCACTCACGAGGAGCACCAGCAGCACGAGGGCGGAACGACGAAATTGAGAGGCAGCGGACATCAGTAAGCTACGGGGTGGAAATGAAACTTTACGTCGCGAAAATCGACGTCGCGCACCCTAGCCGCCTTCAGGATGCCGTCAAAATGTTTGATTTCCCGGAGCCAAGGCGCGTCGCCCTCAAAATAGGAGGTGTCGCCGGCAACCTCCCCCGTGAGGTCGTTGGCGGTCGCGTGCAGCGTGATGACGCGGCGCGCCCCCCCGTCCTCCTGCACGTCGAACGAGGCCATGGCCACGCGCACGAAATTCTGGGCATGGCCATCCAGCACCCAGGCCCGCAACCGGCCGCGGGCGGCATCGTAGCGCAGCTCCAGGTTGAACGCGTGGTCGCCGAGTTCGACCAGTTCGCCGCCGTTGGGCGCCGTATGGGAATGGCCCGTGGCTGCCGCCGCCGGAACTGCGGCCGTGGTGACGGGCCGCGCATCGCCCGGCGTGTGCTTGCTGCCGTAAGTCGTGACGCCCCCGGACTGCTTCTTGCCGCAGCCGGCCAACGAGACCGCAACAACGGTCAAGACGAGGAGGGTGATTCGGGATTTCGAGTTCATGTCAAATTTGTGCCAACCAAGGAATCTGGAATAATCCAACTATCCAAGCGAAAGCACCCGGATCATGATACGGGTGCGATGGTTTCAGCAACGGGGACACGGTAGGCTTTCCACGCGGGCAAAAGGCCGCCCAGCACCGCCAGGCCCACGAGCGACGCCGGTCCCCACCAAAAAACCGGGTTCCACTTGAACGGTTCGAGCACCACGCCGGTTTGCGTCTGGATGATTGCCGTCACACCGAGTCCCAGCCCGGCAAACGCCGCAAACCCCAGGGCGGCACCGAGCAGCCCGATCGCCGCCGCTTCGCCCACCACCGCGCCAAACACCGTGCGCCGGCGCGCTCCCAGGGCCCGCAAGATCGCGATGTCGCGCTGCCGCGCGCTCATGGAATTGTAGATGCTCACCAGCACCGAACCGGAGGCCACGGCCGCAACCAGCCAAGCCACCAGGGTGAGCACCTTGTCGACCCAACTGATCTTGTTGAACAAGTCCGCCACAATGGTGCCGATCGGATAGGCGAAAGTCATGCGGTTGCCCTGTTTGTTGATCATCGTGTCAAGCATCACCCCGGCCGACGCGGCGCGCAGTTGGATGAGCACCGCGCTCACATCCGTCGCCGTCCGCGGATCGTGCCCCGCCATGGTTTGCACGCCCGCGAGCGGAATCCAGATCACACGGTCAACCGGCGAACTCGTCGGCTCCAGCACTCCGGTAATCGTATAGACCTCTTCGTGCTGGGCCGCCGGATCAAAATTGAGGCCATGATACGGTCTGAAGGTGTCGCCGATGCGAAGCTTGAGTTGCTTGGCGGCCAAGGCGCCCAGCACGGCTTCGCGGGTGCCGTCGGCGAAAAGCCTTCCCCCGGTTGCCAGCGTGTATTTTCGACCCGGTGAAAACTCGACTTCGAAGAGTTGCGGCGTCGTGCCCACGA
>JAUXOH010000364.1 GCA_030682505.1 Candidatus Didemnitutus sp.
ATCCGGCCTGTCCAGTTTTCGGGGTCCACCTCAGACTAGGGCCGACTCAAGGTCCCGCGCCCTTCCGAGGGAAAGCCATCCATCTGCGTAGTCTTTCAATATAAATTCGCCAACGTAGATGACCGCAGATGCCACATACCACCAAAAAGGCAGGTGAAAATTGTAAATGAGGATGCAGGCTATGACTAAGGTCATGGTGATGGAATTTTGTTGTTAGTTCTTCTTCCCAATTGATTCGAATCGCTCCTTCGCCAGTTTGGTTGCCTCGGCAATTTGCTCTTTGGTCATCTGCTTTTCTGCGGTGCTGCGCTCCGTCGACATATCAAAACCGGCAGCGGTCGCTAGATTGAACCACACATGTAGGTCTTACCGTAATTCGATTTGTTTCCGAGGGTGCGCGATGAATATCTCGTTCGGGCATTTGCAACAGTAATGAATGGGGTGGCCCGTGGCTGGACTTAGACAAATGATAGAGGCATTGGCAAGCGGGCCGTACTGACGGCGTCGTGTCAGCTTAGGATAGCTAGCGTCCCAGCGATTCAGTCCCCTAGACGGCCGGTATGCGGCTCCGACCTACTGAATCAAGTCTTGGATCAACGGCTCCGACTGCGGCTTGGTGGCGGAGAATTTGATCGCCGCGCGGAGGTGCGCCTCGGCTTGGGCGCCTTTGGCGTCGTCGTTGACGTGCAGGGTGCAAAGACGGGTGCCGGGAGCGACGGGTTCGCCGATCTTGATCAAGTCTGCGATGCCGACGGCGTGATCAACCGCGTCCGTCACGGCCGCGCGACCGCCGCCGAGCGCCATGATGGCGTGGCCGCACGTGAGCGCATCGACTTCGCTCACGAAGCCCTGGTCATTGGCGAGGGCCTTGACCTCAATCCGCTTCTTGGCGGTGGGCAGAATCGTGTAGTCGTCCACCACGCGGGCGTCGCCGCCTTGGGCGACGCACATCTCGCGGAACTTCTGCAGCGCGGAGCCGTTGGCGATCGCGGCCTCCATCTTGGCGCGCGCATCGGCCTCGTCCTTCGCCGCGCCGCCCAGAATCAGCATGTGACCGGTGAGCGCATAGGTGACCTCCATCAAATCCGTCGGGCCATTGCCCTTCAAGCACTCGATGGATTCGATCACCTCGGTGGTGTGGCCGGCGCAACGGCCGAGCGGCTGGCTCATCGCGGTGAGCAGGGCGCGCACGGGTTTGCCAGAAACCTTGCCAATTGCGACCATGGCGCGGGCCAGTTCGAGCGCCTGGGCCTTGGTCTTCATGAACGCGCCCTTGCCGAACTTCACGTCGAGCACGAGCGAATCGATGCCCTCCGCGAGTTTCTTGCTCATGATGCTGGCGCAGATCAAGGGAATGCATTCCACCGTGCCGGTGACATCGCGCAACGCGTAGAGCTTGCGGTCGGCGGGCACGATTTGCGGCGTCTGGCCGATCATGGCGGCGCCGACCTTCTGCAAGATGGCACGGAACTCCGGCACCGAGAGACCGACCCGGAAACCCGGAATAGCTTCGAGCTTGTCGAGCGTGCCGCCGGTGTGGCCGAGGCCGCGGCCGGACATCATCGGCACGGAAATGCCGCAGGCGGCCGCGAGGGGAGCGAGGATGAGCGAGACTTTGTCGCCCACCCCGCCGGTGGAGTGCTTGTCGACCTTGGCGCCGGGCAGGTCGCTCAGGTCGATCACCTCGCCGGAGTTCATCATCGCGTCCGTCAGCCACGCGGTTTCCTCGGGCGTCATGCCGCGCCAGAAAATCGCCATCAACAGCGCGGTCGCTTGGTATTCGGCAAACTCGCCGTTCGCGACCCCGTTGGCGAAGAACTGGATCTCTTCACGGGTGAGCGCACCACCGTCGCGCTTCTTGATGATGATGTTCTGCGGAAAATACTTGGCGCTGCTCATGGGGGAAGAATTCAACCGATGTCCGACGCGGCCGTCGAGGGGTTTTCCAGGGCCAGCGCCACGGCGCGGCGCTGACGGTAATACCAAAAGGAGAGGCCGCCCTGATAAAGCGTGCTGACGCCGAGCAGCATCGTGCAGATGAGAAAGTTCATGGTGCGCAGCAGGAGTTCCCGGTCGTCCTCGGGGTTCAGGCCGGCCTCGACCATTTTCGCCGTCAGTTGTTCGCGCGCCGGACCGGGAATCTCCAGCCAGTAAGCGGCCGAGTCGAAATACTGCCAGCGCCAGAAAGCATAGCCGACAATCACGGTGTAGAGGCAGCCTTGCGCGCCCGTGAGCCATTGCAGGCCATCAATCCACCGGTCCCGCAGACGCTGGTAGCCATGCCATTCCATGGCTCCGGCGGCGAGGGCCAGGCCAGAAAAGCCGGCAAAAACCCAACTGCCGCTGAGCAGGCTGAGCCCGAGGCTCGCACTCGCGCAGACGATCACGCTGAGACTGTCGAAACGCGCGATGGCCAGCACGCGCTGCAGCTTGCGTTCGGGTTGGACCGGAGGTGGCGGGGATTTCGTCATTGCAGAACTTTCCTCATGGGGCTGTGCCCATCAGACACGCCAAGCTGGGCGTCGTCACGTTCCATTACACGCCCGGCACCGTTAACGCTTCGATCACGAGGGGGGATTTGCGCCGATAGAAGAAGGCGAGTCCCCCTTGGTAAAGCAGCGTGGCCAAAATGATCGCGCTGTAGAAGGCGCGGAAAAACAGCTGCACCATTTGCACAATATCCGCCCGGGTGATGCCAGCCTCGCTCAGCACGGTTTCCATTTCCGGGGTGAGGTTGGAGAGCACGGTTTCGCCGTCGAGGCTGAAGAGCCGGCTGACGGCATAGACGAGCAACACGCTGAGCAGAAAAAGCTGGGAGCGGACGAGCCAGGTCAGGCCGTCCGCCTGGTGTCGCTTCAATCGGCGATGGCCGTGGATCTCCATGACGCCGCTGGCGACGACGAGCAGACCGACGCCGAAGCCCAGCAATTCCCCAAAGGCCAGACTGACCAGCGAGCAGAGCCCGGCGAAAAGAGCGACGCTCCAGCCGTTCAGGAGGGATATGGTCAGGACCTTTTTGAGCGCCCGCTGAGCCGGCGTAGGGGTGAGGAGGGACATGTGGCTTGATCCTGCGCCTCCCGGAGCAACAAGGAATCCAATACTTCGCGGGGCGACCGCGGAAGCAGTTTGCCACTGTTTCATGCCTCGACGCGGATTCGCTGATTCCCTCACTATGCGGGTTCAGGCATGATTTGGCGTCCCCCAAACTCCGCGTCCCGTTTACGGATCGAGTTCCCCCCGGAACTGCCGATCAGCGCGCGGGCGGACGAAATCATCGGATTGCTGATGCGGCATCAGGTGCTGGTGCTGGCGGGCGAGACGGGCTCGGGCAAGACGACCCAGATCCCGAAGATGGTGTTGGCGGCGGGCGGGGGCATGCGCGGCCGGATCGCCTGCACCCAGCCCCGGCGCGTGGCCGCGGCGTCGGTCTCACGCCGTGTCGCGGAGGAGATGAACGTCACCTATGGTCGTGAGGTGGGCTGCAAGATCCGCTTCGCCGACCAGACTTCGCCGGAAACCGTGATCAAGTTCATGACCGACGGCATGCTGCTGGCCGAGTTGCAGGGCGATCCGGAACTGCGGGAATACGATGCGATCATCGTGGACGAAGCCCACGAGCGGTCGCTCAACATTGATTTCATCCTCGGGCATCTGCGGCGTCTGCGGCTGCGCCGGCCGGAGCTGAAGATCGTCATCACCTCGGCGACCATCGACACCGAGGCGTTTTCCCAGGCGTTTGATGGCGCGCCGATCATCGAGGTGTCCGGCCGCGTCTATCCGGTCGAGGTGATCTGGTCGCCGCTGGAAGAAATGAAAGGAGAGAGCGACGAATACACCTACATCGACGGCGCGGTGGAAGCAGTCGAACGCGTGCTGAACGAAAGCAGCAGCGGCGACGTGCTCGTTTTTTTGCCGACGGAGCGCGACATTCGTGAGACGCGCGATTTGTTGGAGGGCCGGAAGGCCCACCCGATCGAGGTCGTGCCCTTGTTTGGACGATTGACCAATGCCGAGCAGCAGCGGGTGTTCTCTCCCACGCAGAAACGGAAGGTGGTGGTGGCAACGAACATCGCGGAAACCTCGCTGACGATTCCGGGGATCCGCTTCGTCATCGATACCGGACTGGCGCGGGTGAGCCGCTATGTGCCGCAGAGCCGCACGCGCCGTCTGCCGATAGAGGCGGTGGCGCAAAGCAGCGCCGAGCAGCGCAAGGGCCGTTGCGGTCGCGTGAGCGACGGTGTGTGCATCCGGTTGTTCTCCGAGGATGATTTCAACGAGCGGCCGCGTTTTGCGCAGCCCGAGATTCAACGCAGCAATCTGGCGGATGTCATTCTGCGGATGAAGGCGTTCGGGCTGGGCGACATCGAGGAATTTCCCTTTCTCAATGCGCCGCCGACCAAGGGGATTCGCGCCGGCTACGGCCTGCTCCACGAACTGGGTGCGATCGACGAGGCGGGCGTGCTGACGGACCTCGGGCGCGATCTGGCCCACCTGCCGGTCGACCCGACGGTCGGACGGATGATCTTGCAAGCGCGGCAGGAGAAGGCGTTGCGCGAAGTGTTGGTGATCGGAGCGGCGTTGAGCATTCAGGACCCCCGCGAGCGCCCGCTCGACAAACAGGAGAAAGCCGACGCGGCGCATCGCAAATTCACCCACCCCGATTCTGATTTTCTCACGCTCCTCGCCATCTGGGAGGCGTATCATGATGAGTTCGAGGCGATGACGCTCGGCAAGCTGCGCAAGTTTTGCACCGCGCACTTCCTTTCGTTCATGCGGATGCGCGAATGGCGCGACGTCCATGCGCAACTGGTCGACGTGATCAAGGGGGGGGAGGGGTTTTCCTTTTCGTCGGTTTACGATGGCGTGCCCGCGGCGCGGGAGAAGCAACCGCGACGGAACAAGCAGCGTGAGCAACCGGACTCCGCGCAGGACCTCGCGCTGACAACGCCCGCTTATCGGGCGATTCACCGTTCCATTCTCTCCGGCCTGCTCGGCAATATCGCGACGCGGGACGAGGACGGCACCTACCACGCCGCCCAAGATCGCAAGGTCGCGGTGTTTCCCGGTTCGACGTTGTTGGAGCGGCAGGAGCGAAGAAAGGCAATCGCGCCGCGCAAGGCTCCGGCCGCGAAGCTCAAGGAGGCTCGGTGGCTGATGGCGGCGGAAATCATGGAAACCGGGCGGATCTACGCGCGCACCTGTGCGCGCATCGATCCGCACTGGGTGCTCGATCTGGCGGGGCACATCATGCGCACCGCGCACAGCGAACCGTTCTGGAGTGCCGAGGCGGGTCGCGTGCTCGTGAAGGAGCGGCGGCGCGTTTACAACCTCGAACTCGAAACGCGCTCGGTGAGCTACGGGAAGATCAATCCCGTGCACGCCACGGAGATATTCATTCGCGAGGGCTTGGTGGGCGACACCATCACGTGGCCGTTGGAATTCATCGCGCACAACCGCCGCCTGCGGGAGGAGACCGAGAGCGTGCTGACGCGCCTGCGCAGCGCCGGCTACATGGATGTCGATGAAGCGGTCTATCGCTTCTACGCCACCCGGTTGACGCCGCCGATCACGGACGTGCCGGAGTTGGTGAATTTTGTGCGCCAGCGGCAGGCGAAGGAACCGGGATTTCTGTTCATGGCGGAGGACAACTTGAAACCGCCGGTGGAAATGGAGCACGACGTGCAGGCGTTTCCGGACGAGCTGCCGTTGGAGAACCGGGCGTTGCCGCTCAATTACTCCTACAAGCCCGGGCAGGATGACGATGGCGTGACGTTGCGGGTTGGTCTCGACGAAGCGAGCGAGCTGGCGGCGGCGACCTTGGACTGGGCGGTGCCGGGACATTTGTTGGAAAAAATCGAGCTGCTGCTGAAGGCCCTCCCGAAGGAACAGCGGCGCACCTTGATTCCCTTGGGGGAAACGGCGCGAAAAATCCAGAGCGAGATCCTGTTGCTTGCCGGACGCAACCCGCCGCCGACCTTGCCCGCGGCGTTGGCGGAGGTCCTGACGGCGCGCCTCGGCGTGCGGATTGATCCACGGATTTGGGCC
>JAUXOH010000186.1 GCA_030682505.1 Candidatus Didemnitutus sp.
ATGTGCTTCACCTTGAGCACATCGACGGCAAATTGGATGACGGAAAGGCAGTTGAGGTCGGCGTGCACGACCACGTTGGCAATGTTGCGGTGCACAAACACCTCGCCGGGCATCAGGCCGATGATTTCATTGGCCGGCACGCGGGAATCGGAGCAGCCGATCCACAAATACTCCGGCCGTTGCTGGCGCGACAGTTTTTGAAAAAACTCCGGGTCGCGCGCCTTGATCTGGTCGGCCCAGGCGCGGTTCTGCTCAAAGAGGTGTCCGAGGCGCTGCATGTTGGCTCGCATTTGAGGCGAATTCCCACGCCCGGCAAGCCCATCATGGTCAGATAAATTCTTCACCCGGCGCCGAGAGCGTCTGCCTTGCCTCACTTAATCTGCTTAAGAGCTCGGTTCAGCTTGGAACCGGCACGCCACCCCCTAGCTTGTCCTTCGCCCCATGAAATCGCTTCTCGCCGTTGTGGCCTCGTTTCTCGAAACCCGAACCAGCCGTTCCAACCTCCTCGCTCTGGTTAGACTCCTCGCCGTGCTCTTTGGGTTGATCGCACTCTACAGTGTCGGCTTTCACTTCCTCATGGCCCACGAGGGCCAGGACCACACCTGGATGACGGGAATTTACTGGACACTCACGGTCATGTCCACGCTGGGCTTCGGCGACATCACGTTTCACACGGATCTCGGACGACTTTTCTCGCTCGTGGTGCTGATCACCGGAGTCGTCTTCCTTTTGGTCCTGCTGCCCTTCACGTTTATCGAATTCTTCTACGCCCCTTGGATGAAGGCGCAGGCGCAGGCCCGAGCGCCGCGTGAGCTGCCGCCGGATACCCGCCGTCACGTGCTGCTAACCCGCCATGGTCCGATTACCAAATACCTGATCAAGTTGCTCAAGCGGCATCGCTATCCCTACTTCATTCTCGCTCCGACGCTGGCGGAGGCCCTGCAACTCCATGACCAAAACCTGCCTGTGGTCTTGGGGGAGTTCAACGACCCCGAGACCTATCGCAACCTGCGCGTGGAACAGGCGGCCATGGTCGTCACCACGCGCACCGACGTCATCAACGCCAACGTCACTTTCACCGTTCGCGCGGTGGCACCCGACGTCCTGATCGTCGCCACGGCGACCAGTGAATCCGCGCGCGATGCCCTCGAACTGGCCGGGGCCACCCGCGTCCTGCGCTTGGAACTGATGATGGGGCAAGCCCTCGCCCGCCGCGTGATTGACCGCGACGCTTCCGCACATCGCATCGGCAACTTGGACGGTTTGCACATTGCCGAAGCCAGTGCGGGCGGCACCGCGTTGGTCGGCCGGAAAATCGCGGCCACGGACCTGCGCGACGACATTGGCGTCAGCGTGGTCGGATTGTGGGATCGCGGCGCGTTCAAGCCCGCGGGTCCGGAAAGTGAAATCGGAGCGAACTCGATCCTCGTGCTCGCTGGCACGGCGGAGCAAATCGACCGCTACAACCAGCAGATGGCCCGCACCGGGCGCGGCGAAAGCCGGGTCGTGATCATTGGCAGCGGACGCGTGGGTCGGGCCACGGCGGAGGCACTCGATGAGCGCCAGATCGAGTGGAAGATGATTGAAAAACTCCCGGAACGCGTACGCGACCGGTCGCGCGCCATCATTGGCGATGCCGCCGAACTGGACGTCATCGTCGAGTCCGGCATGCGCGAGTCGTCCAGCATCATCATCACGACCCACGACGATGACCTGAATATCTTCCTCACGATCCTCTACCGCCGCCTGCGGCCCAATATCCAGATCATCTGCCGCTGCACCGACGAGATCAACGTCTCTACGTTGCACCGGGCCGGGGCCGATCTCGTGCTCTCCTATGCCTCAATGGGGGCGAATTCCATCTTCAATGAACTGCGGGGCCGCGACACGCTCCTGCTCGCCGAGGGGGTTTATGTCTTCCCCGTGCGGGTGCCACCGTCCCTCGCCGGCCGCACGATCGCCGACTCCGCCATTCGCGCCGAGACCGGTTGCACGGTCATTGCCGTCGAGGTCGGTGGCAAGCGGGAGATCAATCCGCCGCCGGACACGTCCTTGCCCGCCGGAGCGGAGATAGTGTTGATCGGCACCCTCGAGGCCGAGGAAAACTTCCTCGAGCAGTTTGTCCGGACGAAAAAATAGCAGAAAAAGGCCGACCGGAATCCGGTCGGCCTGAATTGGTGACGAGCGCGGTGGCTCGAAAGTCCGCGCCTAGGCGACGCGCTCGACAACGAGCGGAGGCGGAATCGGACGTTTCGGCGCGAGCCGGTAGGCTTCCTTGAAGTAGTCGAGCGCCTGTTCGAGCTTCGATTCGTCGGTGTAGTGAATCATCATCAGCGGCTCGCCCTGCTTCACTTGCGTGCCGACTTTCCTGATTTCGGAGACGCCCACCGCGTAATCGATCTTGCCGTGGCTGTCGCGACCAGCGCCCAAAATCGAAACCCCGCGGGCGATGAACGAGGCGTTGATCGTGTGCACGTAGCCCCGCTTCGGCGCCGGCAGCTTGCGGATGTGGCGGGCCGCGGGAAATTTCTCCGGATGATCAATGTAGGACGTATCACCGCCTTGGGCGCGGATCATGTCCTTGAATTTTTCCAGCGCGGAGCCGTCGGTCAGGTGGCGTTGCACCGTCTGCTTGGCGGAGAGCGTTGAGCCCGCCACTCCAGCTAGGCGCACGATTTCCATACCGAGCTTGAGCACGAGTTCCTTCATGTCCTCCGGCCCTTCGCCCTTGAGGAGTTGAATGGCTTCCTTGATCTCCAAGGCGGTGCCCACGGAATCGCCGAGCGGCTGATTCATGTCGGTCACGAGCGCCACACAGCGGCGTTTCATGGAGCGACCCACGCGGGTCATCGAACGGGCGAGTTGCTTCGCTTGTTCGAGGTCCTTGATGAAGGAGCCGTTGCCCCACTTCACATCAATGACGAGACCTTCGGCACCTTCCGCGAGTTTCTTCGACAGCACGCTGCCGGTGATGAGGGGCAGACTCGGAATCGTGCCGGTCTCCAGACGCAGGTCGTAGAATTTCTGATCGGCCGGGGCGAGTTCCTTGCTCTGCTCGACGATCGCCCCGCCGACGCGGGAGAGCTGGTCGACAAATTGCTGGATCGACAAATGGCTCTTGAAGCCGGGAATCGATGAAAGCTTGTCGAGGGCATTGATGACGAACTTCTGTTCGACGCCCACCATCATGGGCACGACGACGCCACTGGCCATGGCCAGCGGGGCGAGCACGAGCGCCGTCTTGTCGCCGACGCCGCCGGTGGAATACTTGTCGATCTTCGGCTTCGCGATGTGCGAAAGATCAATCACCTCGCCGGAAAGCATCATCTCCTCGGTGAGAATCGCGGTCTCCTGCGCGGACATGTTGGCGAAATAAATCGCCATCAAGAGTGCAGCAAGCTGATGCTGCGGCATTTCACCATCGAGCGTCGAATCGATGATGTAGCGAATCTCCTCTTGGGTGAACTCACCGTTATCGCGCTTCTTCTCAATCAGAGAAGTAAACGAAGGTTTAATGAAGCGGCGCGTCGGAATGGGACGTTTTCTCATGGAATGGGTCTGGTGATGGTGCGAAAACCGAAGTGGGCGTCGGTCGGCGCAAAGCCCGAAGAGACAAAGAGTTTTGCGTCTTTTAGCAAGTCTAAAATATAAAGATTACCTATCCCCCAATAGGGTCGATTCCGCAAATCCGCTCACCCAAAATTCCGCAAAAATCCTTCTTGCTCAGGGCCAAGCGCAATTTCTCAATCAACCGATGGACCTTCCGTTTCACGTTGCCAGCCACCTCGATTCCGCCCTCCGGGCATCCGCCAGCCGACTGGGACTAAATGGTCGGGGGTTCCAGCCGGAGCTCCGGGTCGCCGATCCAGCCCACGGCGACTACCAGGCAAACGGCGCCTTGGCCTTCGCCAAGCGCGAGAAGCAAAACCCGCGGGCGTTCGCGCAACAGCTGGTGGATGCGCTGGATGCGTCGATCCAAGGTCAGTTTGAAGTCACGCTCGCTGGTCCCGGCTTCATCAATTTTCGCATCAAGGCCGACGTCCTGCTCGGGTGGCTCGGGCGTTTTGACAGCGAAGAGCACCTGCGAACCGGTGCCTCCAGTGCTCGCTCCGGACAAACTTGGGTTGTCGACTATTCGTCCCCCAACACCGCGAAGCAGATGCACGTGGGGCACCTCCGCTCTGCCGTCATTGGCGAGGCGTTGTGCCGCCTGCTCACCCTCAATGGCGCCCGCGTGATTCGCGACAACCACCTCGGCGACTGGGGCACCCAGTTCGGCAAGATCATCTACGGCTACAAACGCTGGGCCGATCCCGCCGCGCTCGCCGCTGATCCGATCGAGGAACTGGAACGCGTCTATCAACTCGGCCATGCCGCCACGCCCGCTGATTCTGCGGAACTGGATGAAGCCCGCGTCGAATTGGTGAAGTTGCAAGCGGGCGAGGCGGGGAACGTCGCGCTCTGGAAAAAATTCAGCGAGGTCAGCTGGGGCGCATTTCAAGAAATCTACGATCGCCTCGGCATCAAATTCGACCACGTGCTCGGCGAGTCATTCTACAACGACAAGGTGGACCGCGTTTACCGCGAGCTGGCCGAGTCCGGCCTGGCCGAGATCAGCGACGGAGCCCTCGTGGTTTTCCACTCGGAGCACCCGCGCTTCAAGACCCAGCCCTTCCTGGTCCGGAAGGCGGACGGCGCGAGCAACTACGCCGCCACCGACCTCGCGACCGCCCTGTATCGCGCCGAGCATTTCCACGCCGACGGCATCGCGATTCTGACTGATTTCCGCCAAGCGGATCACTTTGAACAGCTTTTTCTCACCGTGCAAAAATGGTTCGCTGCCCGCGGCTACCGGCAACCCGAATTGCACCACGTCAGCTTTGGCGCCGTCACGGGCGAGGACGGCAAAGCCCTGAAAACGCGCGACGGCGGCACGATCAAACTCAAGGCCCTGCTCGACGAGGCGGTCGAACGCGCCTTCGCGCTCGTCACCGAAAAAAGCCCGGACCTGCCGGAGGCGGAGCGGCGGGAGATCGCCCGCACCGTCGGCATCGGCGCCGTCCAATACTCCGATCTCTCCCAAAATCGCAGCAGCAACTACGTCTTTTCGTGGGACAAGATGCTCGCCCTCGACGGCAACACGGCGCCCTACCTGCTTTACGCCGTGGCTCGCGTGCATTCGATTTTTCGGAAGGCCGGACTCGACCCCACCCATCCTCCGCTGGCTGGTGCCACCCCGCCCGAAACACCCCAAGAACTCGCCCTCGCCCGCCGCTTGGTGCAGTTTGCCGACGCGGTGCAAAGCGCGACCAATCAACTGCGGCCCCACTTCCTCTGTCTCTACTTGTTCGAGCTCGCCGGTGCCTACAGCGCTTTTTATGCGGCCGACAAGGTGATTGTCGACGATCCCGCCGTGCGCGCCCGCCGGTTGCTGCTCTGTCACCGCACGCTCATCACGCTCGAAACCGGCCTGCACCACCTCGGGTTGCGCACGCTGGAGCGGATGTAGGGCTCGGCGACGGCAGACCGGGCAGTCCAATTCGCACTTGCGGGTGGTATCGCTGCCGCCAACATTCGCCCCACTATGTCGAGCGGCGCATCCACTCCCTCCGGTCCTGAATACTTTGTCCGGGGCATCAACGACGCCGAAGCCCGGGGTCCATTCAAGCTGGAACAACTCACCTCCCTCGCCGAAGCCGGCCAAGTGACCCCCGAGACCTTCTACTACGATACGACCACCGAGCAGTGGCTCGCCCTCGGATCCAACGCCGAACTCAAGGCGCAGGTCTGGCCGGAGAAAAAGCGCCTCAGCTTCAAGGAGAATGCCTACGCCGCAGAGAAGAAGCCGGGCGACGGCGCGACGGCCATTACCGTGCAGCAGTTCCTAGACGCGGCCGAAGGCAAGACCGCCGATACCAAGGGCAAAAACGATGGCAGCTTGGCGATGATGAAGGCCGCCATGTGGGGCACCCGCGGAGCGGCGTTGATCATGCTCCTCAGCGCCGTGGTGCTGATGCTGCCCAGCGTCGACGCGGTCATTGCGATGGATTTGGACAAGCTACTGGAGAAACCGCTGATTTTGCTCGGCGTCGTCGATCTGGTGCTCGGCGTGCTGCTGCTTCTCGGGGTGATCAGCCTCTATCCCTTTGTGCGTTTTCGCGCGGTCTTCGGCTTGGGCTTTCTGGGATTCATTTTGTGGTCGCAGGGCGATTACACGGCCTGCCTCGCCCTCGCGGCGGGTTCGGCCGGTCTTTATTTCAGCACGATTCTCGTCAGCTACGTCCCGCTCGCGGTCGCGCTGCTCGCGGGCATCGGGGGCATGGCAGCACTCGCCTCCCTGTCGCTTTTTTGACGCCGGTCGTCAGATCTGAGCGGCTGCCATGAATCCCCTCCTTCCTCTCGCGGTGCGGCTGCGTCGTCTTTGGCACACCGACATCTGGTCCGCTGCGACGGCCCGCGACCGTTCGGTGCGCGGACGATTCTACGCCATGCTGCGGGTCGTTTCGATCACGGTCTCGGGCCTGTCGGAATTGAAGGTCGCGGCCCGAGCCGCCGCGCTGAGTTACAGTTCGTTGCTGGGCCTGGGACCGATGGTGGCCCTCGCCGTATTGGTGGCGGGCTTCACCTTGGGGGATCGTGATCCCGCCATTCTGGCGCGCGGCCTGAATCAAATCATCAGTTTCATCGCGCCTCCGGTCGCTCAATACGATCGCGCCATCAGCCAAGAGAACAGTGCGCACCGTCCGGCCGAGTCGGCCGTCGCCGCGGAAGGCGAAACCCCACCGGAAGCGCAACAGGCACCCGATCCGGAATTGGTCAAACTGATCAACAGCTTCATCAGCCATTCCCGTTCCGGCACCGCTGGCGCGGTCGGTTTGTTCATCTTGCTGGTCATTGCCGTGCAACTGTTCACGACGATCGAAAACGCCTTCAACGATATTTGGGGCGTCCGGCGCGGGCGCAGCTGGCTGACCCGCATCGTTTATTACTGGTCGGTCATCACCCTTGGCGCGCTGTTGTTTTTCACTTCGCTGACCCTGCTCTCGGCCGGCGCCCTCGTGAATCTGTTTTTCGACAAGCTGCCGCTCGGAACCCAGGTGAAGGAGCTGTTCGTCTGGATGCTACCCTCCACCTCGGCCGTTGTGCTCACCCTGATCCTGACGCTGTTTTACCGCGCGATCCCCAACACCCGGGTGAAATGGAGCGCAGCGTTGATCGGCGCGCTCGTCGTCACAGCCCTGTTGCTGCTGAACAACACCCTCGCTTTCCTTTACTTCAAGCGCGTGGTGCTTTCGAAGAGCCTCTACGGCTCGGTCGGCATTCTTCCAATTCTGATGCTGGGCCTCTATATTTTTTGGTTCTTTGTGCTGGTCGGCGGCCAGATCACCTACGCGGTGCAAAATGTGCACTATCGCAGCAGCCAAACGGCTTGGCACAGCTTGAACATCTTCTCCCGCGAGAGCTTGTCCCTGCTGGTGCTCCTGTTGATCGCCCGACGCTTCAAGCATTGCCAACCGCCCTACTCCGTCACGGAACTCTCGCTGCGGATCAACGTGCCGTCGCAAGTGTTGAACGAATGCCTCAACCGCCTCTGTGATTTGCAACTGATCGCCCAGTTGCCGTCGGCCGAAGCGAAGGACCCCAACAATTACGGCTATCAACCGGCCCGGCCGCTCAATCGGATCACGCTGCTCGATTTTCAACAGTTGTTTGCCAACTACGGCGCGGCGCCCAGCGGCGAGATGCTCGACAGCGTTGATCCGATCCTCGCCCATTATCACGCCAAGCTCGCCGCCACCTTGCGGGAAACGATCGGTAGTCCCACGCTGGATGAGCTGATTGATTCCTTCGACGGAGCAAAGGTGGCCACGCGTTGACGAAAAAAAACCGTGCGTCCGACTGAACGTTCGGACGCACGGCCTATCGAAGACTTTTTGCTTGGTGTCTGAGGTAATCCAACACTCGACGGGCCCACAGTAGCAGATCGAGGGAGCCCCGTCTGTCAGGTCAGAGCTGATTCTGGTGTCGGACGGCGTCTGACACGCCATTCCGGGTCAGAGGACCCCGTCTGTCCACCGCACCGCGGCGCGGAGCAGTTCCGACGCGTCGGCCAGTCCAAGTTTTTCCTTAATTCTGGCCTGGTATTCCTGCACGGTCTTCATGCTGACACTCAGGTCCGCCGCGATGCGCTTCGTGCCGTGGCCATCACCCATGCGCCGAAAGACCTCGAGTTCGCGATCACTGAGGGTATCGACGGAACCGGCCCGGTTTGGCCCGCGGCGGCCCACCATGCGTTCCGCCAAGCGGGCCAGCACATCAGGATTGGCATAAACGTTGCCACTTTGGACACAGCGAATGGCCTCCACAATCCTCGTGGTCGATTCGCGCTTCATCACGTAGCCGGCCGCTCCGGCCCGCAAGGCCCGCTCCACCTGGGCCAGCTCTTCGTGCATCGAGAGCACGATCACTTTCACCGCGGGCATTTGCGCCCGGAGATCCTTGATCAAGTCCAGCCCGGTTCCCGTGCGCAGCGAGAGATCGACAATCGCGATATCCGGCGGCGCC
>JAUXOH010000387.1 GCA_030682505.1 Candidatus Didemnitutus sp.
ACCAGATCAGCCGCCTCGACGCCAACCGCTTTTTTTCCGACCCCGTCCCTTCGCCCGATGGTTTCATTGTTCTTTTTTGGAACGAATCACTCCCAGCCTATCAACCGTTGTTCAATGAAGTGCGGGAGAAAGTTTCGGCTGACTACCGGGAAGGCGAAAAGCGCAAACGTTTCGCCGAACAGGGTAAGCGCGTGCGCGAGCGCCTCCAGTCCGCCGTCAAGGCCGGCAAGTCCATCGATGACGCAGCCAAGGCGGAGAAGCTCGAAGTCAAGACCTACGCCAATTTCACGCTGCGGCAGCCCCCGCAGGACCTGCCCTACGCCGCCCTCGGCGCGATGCAGAGCCTCGAACTGGGCCAAGTCTCCGAGATGGTCAGCACGGGCGACAAAGGCCACTTCACCGTCGCGGTGGAGAAAAAGCTGCCTGACACCTCCGCCAGCAATCCGCGCTTCGCCGAAATGCGGAAGCAACTGATGGAGTACACCGCCGCCGCCAACGAAAATGCCCTGCTCTCCTCGCTCGTCGAGGCCGAGCTCAAGCGCACCGCTCCCGCGGTTCAGGCCCAACCCTGAGCGCGCAAGATTGTCGGGGCGAGCCGTCCATCCTGAGGAATGACCGCCCGGCCCCTTTCCCGCTGCCAACCCGCACCGTGGGACCACGCTGGCTTTTGCCTGAGGGGATCGACTGTGCCCGTCGTTTGGCCAAAATTAATCTAAACTTTTGCTCTGTCTGGCGTGTCCTCTGCCTGACTCCCCACATTTGACTCAACGCTCATGAAACTAAGCCGCCTTCTTCTTGTTCCCGCCGCCCTCCTTGCCGCGGTGGTCGCGCTTTCCGCTCCAACCACGCCGACGGTCGTCGGCAACCTGACGATTGAGGAGGCAATTCAGCGCGCCCTCCAAAAGAATTTCAGCCTCGAAATTGGCCGATACAACCCGGAAATCGCCCACGACGCCATCGACGTGGCGCGCGGCGGATACTTGCCCGAGTTGTCGGCCACCGCTTCGCGCGGCGGAATTCGCTCCGACCAGAATGGCACCAGCCCGAGCACACGGACCGAGACGGGCGATCTGCGACTCGGTGTGTCCCAGCGCTTTTACACCGGTACCACCGCCACGGTCAGCACCAAGGTTGACAGCTTCGAGACCAGCTTGAATCCCGCGATCAACCCCGCGTACAACGCCGATGTGACGGTTTCCGTTCGTCAGCAGCTCCTCGCCGGAGCCGACGTCGAGGCCAACCGCGCCTCCCTGGATCGGGCGCGCATCGGTTTCGACCGCGCGAATCTAACCTTCAAGTCGACGGTGCTGGACGTGATCAACTCCACCGAACGCGCCTACTATGCCCTCGCCTTCGCGCGCGAGCAGCTCGACGTCCGTCGTTTTTCCTTGGCCCTCGCGGAACGCCTGCTCGACGAAGCGAAGACCCGCCGCCAAACTGGCGTCGCCACTGATCTCGATGTTTTGCAAGCCGACGTGGGCGTTGCCAATGCTCGCCGCGGGGTCTTGTTGGCCAACCAGACGGTCCGCGACAGCGAAGAGGCCCTGCTCGCGCTGATCAGCCAATTCGAACTCGATAGCCGCCTCGGCGCCGTGAGCCTTCCCTCCACCAGCCCGGCCACGCCGATGTTTGCCTCCTCCTACGACGCCGCGAAACGCAACCAGCCCGATTTTCTCGCCGCGCAAATCCTCCTCGAGCAACTCAAGCTTGACCTCAAGGTTGCCAAGAGCAGCCAAAAGCATGACCTCAGCGTTGGCGCGGCCGTCGGACTTGATTCCTTTTCCTCCCGCAGCACCTCGAACGCCTATAACGGCGCCTTCGGTCGCGACCAGACCTCTTGGCAGGTGGATATCGCCTACAAATTGCCGTGGGGACAGGTTTCCAGCCGGGGTCGTTACCGTCAGGCCGCTGCTACTGTCCATCAGCAGGAGGTCAACCTCCGTTCTCTCGAGCAAAACATCGAGGTGCAGGTGCGCAGCGCCGTTCGCGCCGTGGAAACCAATGCGGAAAGCGTGCAGATCTCTTCCCTCGCCCGCGAACTCAGCGAGAAGCAATACGAATTGGAAAAAGCCCGCTTCGATGCCGGTCTGTCCACCTCTCGCCGCGTGCTTGAGGCGCAGAACGATCTCGAAACTGCCCGCGTGAATGAACTCTCGGCCCGCGTTGCTTTGCGCAACTCCTACTCGGCCCTGCATCGGATCGAGGGCAGTTCGCTTCAGCGCTACGGTGTCACGCTGCCTTGAGGCAGTGGGACTTGTCTCCCCTTCGACCTCGCCCCTCGGCGGGGTTTTTTGTGCCCGCTCCACCACCCGGAGTTCGCAGACGACAGGGAGCACGGGGATTCCCGCGCCAATTTTGGGTGGCCGTGGATTTCGATCCCGGCTACACTCCGTCAAAACATCCCCATGCCATTCAAGACCAAGACCATTATTGAGCCGTTTCGCATCAAAACGGTGGAGCCCATCCGCTTCACCACCCGGGAGCAGCGCGCGGCAGCCCTGCGCGAGTCCCACTACAATCTTTTCCTGATCAAGGCCGAGGACGTCCTCATCGATCTGCTCACCGATTCCGGCACCGGGGCGATGTCTGCCGCGCAATGGGGCGGCATGATGCAAGGTGACGAATCCTACGCCGGCGCACGATCTTTCTTCCGCTTCGAGAGCAGCGTCCGCGACGTCACGGGCTACAAGCACATCATCCCCACGCA
Organism: Candidatus Didemnitutus sp.; assembly: GCA_030682505.1. Taxonomy (GTDB): domain Bacteria; phylum Verrucomicrobiota; class Verrucomicrobiia; order Opitutales; family Opitutaceae; genus Didemnitutus. The sequence goes on from JAUXOH010000387.1 coordinate 2,708, forward strand.
TCAAGGTCGCGCCGCCGAACGCATTCTGTTCGGCACGGCATGCCGCGCCGGCCAGATCGTGCCGAACAACACCCACTTCGACACGACCCGCGCCAATCTTGAGGTGCTCGGCGTGCAAGCACTCGACCTGCGTTGCGCCGAGGCCGCGCAACCGGATCTCGTCGCTCCCTTCAAGGGGAACATTGATTTGGTCGCCCTGGAGCGCTGCCTCGAAGAAAACGCCGGGCGCGTGCCGTTTGCGATGATCACCGTCACCAACAATTCCGGCGGCGGCCAGCCGGTCTCGCTGGCCAACATCCGGGCAGCGTCCGAGCTCTGCCAGCGGCACGGCGTGCCGCTGATCCTCGACTGTTGCCGCTTTGCCGAAAACGCGTGGTTCATTAAACAGCGTGAGAAAGGACAGGCTCACCGCACGCCGGCCGAAATTGCCCGCGAGATGTTTGGGTATGCCGCCGGTTGCACCATGTCGGCCAAGAAAGACGGCCTCGTGAATATTGGCGGTTTTCTGGCCCTCAATGATGACGCGCTCGCCGCGCGTTGCCGCAACAATCTCATCCTCACCGAGGGATTTCCCACCTACGGCGGCTTGGCGGGATACGACCTCGAAGCGCTCGCCATCGGCATCAAGGAGGTGCTCGACGAAGACTACCTCAACTACCGCATCCGCTCGGTCGAATACCTGGGTGAAAAACTTACGGCGGCAGGAGTGCCCATTGTCCGCCCGACCGGTGGCCATGCGGTCTACATCGATGCCCGGGGCATGTTGCCCCACATCCCTCAGAGCGAATACCCGGCGTGGGCCCTGTCCTGCGCGCTTTACCTCGAAGGTGGCGTGCGCTCGGTCGAGATCGGCTCAGTGATGTTCGGCCGACAACCCGACGGCACCGAAAAGCCCGCGCCGATGGAACTCGTTCGCCTCGCTTTTCCCCGGCGTGTTTATACCCAAAGCCACGTGGATTATCTCGCCGAAATCCTGCTCTACGTGAACAGCATGAAACAGCGCATCCGCGGGGTGAAGCTGGTCGAAGCTCCTGACCAGCTCCGACACTTTACCGTGAAAGTTGCGCCAGCCCATGGCTCGCTCCTCGTCGACTAGTCCGCGCTCTTTCCGCGCCAGTTCCCTTCCCCCAGGTCGACACCTCTCACCGGGCGAATCTGCCTCTGGCTTTGGCTCATTGCCGCAGTGCTCGTTGGAAATTTCCGCTTGCTCGCCGGTCAGCCCGTTCCGATTTTTCCGGCGCTGGTGCTCACCCTGACCGGCTTGGTGCTTTTCGCCTATCACGAGATCATGGCCTTGAGGGCTTGGACGACGCGCTCGAGCGGCGCGCCCTCGTCGTGCCTGACAAGGATCTCTTGCCGGGCGATTTTGCGACTCCGGCGGGTTGAGGGGACATTCTCGTCGCGACGGGCACCTTGCCGGTCTGCTTGCTCCCGCTGAGTCGCTTGGTTCGCCGCAAAGCGATCTTCCTGTGGAATATCGTCGGCCTCTTTGATCTGGTGCTGGCGATGCTGACTGCGGCCCGCTTGGCCTGATTAGACCAGTCGCAGCTGCATGCGTTCACGGCGCGGCCGCGCAGTTTGCTTCCCACTTTTATCGTGCCTTTGTTGCTGGCGATTCACGTGGTGACCTTCCTTCGCCTCAAACGCGAAGCCTGAGGGCGCCGCGTTGAGCCGGCCAGTCTTGGGGTCGCTAATCCACCGCCGCTCCACCACGGAGTGCCCACTCGCAACTCAGACAGGGTTACGTCTTGGCGATCGCCGTCTGATCGTAGAGCTTCGCTGCCTCTTGCACGGTTTTCACCAACTCGGGCAACGAAACCGGCTTCAGGAGATAGCGATAGAGCGCCGCCTCGTTAACGCTGCGCAAAAGCATCTCGGGCTTCATGTAGCCGGTCACAAGGATCCGCTGGGTTTCCGGAAACTCCTCGCGAACGTGAACCAAAAATCCGAGCCCATTGCCACCGGGCATCAAATGATCGCACACGAGAACCTTGTATTGCTTCTTGTTGAGCAGGAAGCCGGCTTCCCGGGTCGACGCGGCGACATCAACGTCGAAAAAGGGCGCGAGGGCTTCGGCGTAGAGCGCCGTCAACGGCCGCTCGTCATCCACGAGCAGCACCGAACCAGTAACCATGGGGGGATTCGAATCACCAAGCAGGGCGGTCATCTGCCAATACCGTTGGTCCTCCGTAATTCGTTGGCAAACCCAAACACACCGGCAGCGCCCCTGAATTGAATTGCCTGCCTGCCTCGCTGCGTGATTCTCTTTGAGCGATCGCATGGCCACCTCCGATTTCTTCGCCGTCGCCCGAGAAGGCACCTTCCCCCTCGTCCCGGCTGGGGAATTAACCCCAGAGAATCTCACGCAACGCAACGCGTCGGGAAACACCCCGCTGCATATTGCCGCCAAATACGGGTCGCTCGATCAGTTGCCGCAGCGTTTACTCACGGCGAAAAATTTGTCGTTGAAAAACGCCGCCGGCTATACGGCGATTCACCTCGCGGCCCGCAGCGGTCGACTGGCCCAAGTACCTGAATTTTGCCGCACCGCGGAGTTCTTGCTCATGCGGTCAAACAGCGGTTACACACCCCTGCACCTCGCGGCGACCGCCGGTGCCCTGGATCAAGTGCCGCCCGGTATCCTGTCCTTGGAGACGGTCATGCAGAAAACCGACCATGGCAACACGCTGCTCCACGAAGCCGCCGAAGCGGGCACGCTCGATCGCTTCCCGCTCACTTTTATTAATCGCGACACCCTGACTGCTCCCAACATTAGCGGCGAAACCGTGCTGCATGTGGCCGTTTTCAACGGACACCTCGATCAGATCCCGGCTGAGTTTCTCACCGAGGAAAACCTGCTCTCCCGCACGGCCAACCATGACACCGTTCTCCACGCGGCCGCGATCTCGGGTCACCTTGACCAGATCCCTGCGCGAATTTTCACCCACGACAATCTTCTCTCTGCCAGCAAGGTGGGCTACACCGTCATCCATGCGGCAGCCGAATCGGGGTATCTCAACCAGATTCCCGCCGACTGCCTGAGTATCGACCTGCTGATTTCGCGCAACGACTTTGGCGACACCCCGCTGCATGCGGCCGCAGTCGAGGGCCACCTCAACCAGATCCCGCGCGAGTTCCTCAATCGCACGACCGTGCTCATTCGCAATTATAACGGAGGCACGCCACTCGGCGCCGCCGTCCGCCACGGCCATGTCGATCAATTGCCGGAGGAATACCGGCCCAAGGAGCCCAGCGCCTTCCAGCGGTTTCTCCATCGGATCGGTTTTTCCCGTCCGCCCAACACCTAGGCCCCCGCGACCGGGACTTGCTCGGGCTGGGAAAGGGTCCGGCTTGGGCCATCCTCGGATCCCCACTTTCTGATGAATACTACCATCACCGCCATCACCGCCCGCGAGATCATTGATTCCCGCGGCAATCCCACCGTCGAGGTCGATGTTCGACTCGCCTCCGGCCAATTTGGCCGCGCCGCCGTGCCCTCCGGGGCTTCGACCGGCGAGCACGAGGCCATCGAGTTGCGCGACGGCGACAAGAAACGCTACCACGGCAAAGGCACGCTCACGGCCGTCGCCAACGTCAAGGCGAAGATCGCCCCTGCCCTCATCGGCATGGATGCGACCGATCAGGTCTCCGTCGATCGCGCCATGATCGACCTCGACGGGACGCCCACCAAGTCGAAACTGGGCGCCAATGCCATCCTCGGCGTCTCCATGGCCACCGCGCACGCGGCGGCGGCGGCCGTCGGCCTGCCGCTTTACCGCTACCTCGGTGGACCGAACGCCAAGGTGCTGCCGGTGCCGATGATGAACATCATGAACGGCGGCGCGCACTCCGATGCCCCGATTGATTTTCAGGAGTTCATGATCATGCCCACCGGGGCCAACTCGTTCCGCGAGGCCCTGCGCATGGGGGCGGAAGTTTTCCACACCCTGAAAAAAGTGCTCAAGGACAAGGGTCTGGCCACCGCCGTCGGGGACGAGGGTGGCTTCGCCCCGAAGCTGGCTTCCACCGAGGCCGCCCTCGACATCATCGCGGTCGCCATCAAGGGCGCCGGCTACAAGCTTGGCAAAAACATCCAACTCGCCCTCGATGTCGCGGCCTCGGAATTCTACGTGAAGGAGAAGAACCGCTACGTGTTCAAGAAATCAGACGGGCGCTCCCTCACCGGCGACCAGATGGTGGAGTTCTACCGCGAACTCACGGCGAAGTATCCGATCATTTCGATCGAAGACGGTTGCGCGGAGTCTGATTGGACGACGTGGAAGAAGCTCACCGACGCCATCGGCGACCGCGTGCAGCTCGTCGGCGACGATTTGTTCGTCACCAACACCCACTTCCTCAAGCGCGGCATCGACACCGGCACGGCGAACTCGATTCTCGTGAAGGTGAACCAGATTGGCACGCTCACCGAAACCTTCGACGCCGTCGAGATGGCCAAGGAAGCGAAATACACCGCCGTCATCTCCCATCGTTCCGGTGAAACCGAAGACGTCACGATCGCCGATATCGCCGTCGCAACCAATGCCGGCCAGATCAAGACCGGTTCGCTGTGCCGCACCGATCGGGTGGCCAAATACAACCAACTCCTCCGGATCGAGGAGGAGCTTGGCAAGAACGCGATCTTCGGCGGCAAGCTCTAGGACTTTGCGCCGTCGGTTCCTGGCTTCGGCGCGATTACTCACACGCACGGGCAAAAGCCGGACCCATCACGGGTCCGGCTTTTTGTTGCGGTCCAGCGTGACAGTGCGGCCCGGATCGCGAGGCTGTCCTAGCGGATTATTCGACCTGCAAGAGGTAGCCGCGCAGGTATTCACTCTCCGGCATCGTCACCAGCACGGGGTGATCGGCCGGCTGATGGCACCATTCCAGAATGTGCACGCGCCGCTTGGCGTCATTTGCCGCCTGAGCGAGCACCGTGCGCAATTCGGTATCGTGCATGTGATGGGAGCAGGTGTAGGTCGCGAGCAAGCCACCGGGAGCCAGCGCCTTCATCGCCCGAAGATTGAGTTCCTTGTAACCCCGCAAGGCGTTCTCGAGCGCGCTCTTTGATTTCGCAAAGGGCGGTGGATCCAGAATGATCAGATCCCACGCCGGCGCCGCGTCCCGTTGCGCCGTGAACCAATCGAAAACATTGGTCGTCTCGAAAGTCGCCTTCAGTTGGTTCATCTCCGCGTTCTTGCGCGCCTGCGCAATGGCATCGTCGGCGCTATCCAGTCCGAGCACGTGGGCCGCGCCGGCCTTCGCGCAATGCAGCGCGAAAGCCCCTTGGTTGCAAAACGCGTCCAACACGCGGCGTCCCGCGGCGTGTTTGGCCACGGCGGCGTGCTGCAAGCGCTGGTCGAGATAGAATCCCGTCTTCTGTCCGTGCTGCAGATCGAGCCAATAGTCGAAACCGTCGATCTTGGCCCAGCGCGGCTCCCACGGATTGCCCGAGCGCGTATGCACGCCGGGCGGCAGGCCTTCGAGGCGGCGCAGGTTGGAATCGTTGCGGAAGACTATTTCGGCGGCACTGGAGAGTTCCTTGAGCAAATCGCCCAGCAGAACGCTGCACTTGTCCATCGCCAAGGTCTGCAGTTGGACGACGAGGGTATCGCCAAACTGATCCACCACGACGCCGGGCAAATCGTCCGACTCGGACCAGATCAACCGCTTGAAATCGCCCGCGCCGGAGCGCTTCGCCAGCGCCCGTTCGATGGAGCGGCGCAGAAAGGCCTCGTTCAATTCGATCCGATCCCGGCTCAGGCGGCGCCAGATGATCTGGGACTGGGAATTGTAAATGCCGGTGCCAAGCATCCGGCCCGCCCGGTCGCGGCATTCCACCACGGATCCGTCGTTTTCCGCGGGAAGCAATGCTTCCACCTCATTCGCGAACACCCACGGATGTCCCTCGAGCACACGACCCTTGGCGTTTGGCCTTAGTTTAAGTGAAAGTAGCACAGTCCGGCATCATTGCCGGTTTGGGCCGTCGCAGAAGCACAAAATTCCTTTCCTTTCGGAGGGCGGCGCGTTTTGAACGCCCGCCAGAGTCCTTGCACCACTTCGAGCAAATCGGCCCTCAGCTTTTGTTTGATCGGGTCCATGGTCCTATTATCGGCACAGGGCGCGGGTGGCTGAGGCACAATCTTCGCTCCACCGCACACCCTGCCGCCCAACCAAAAAAGGCTTCCCTCGCCGCCCCCGCCCGCGTTTGCTCCGCAACTTAACCTTTTCCTTCCTTCTTTTCACCGTCTCACTCGCCTTCCTCACTCCGTTCCATGTCGCCCACCCAGGAAATCGCCCGTCGTCGCACCTTTGCGATCATTTCGCATCCCGATGCGGGCAAGACGACGCTGACCGAGAAGTTTCTGCTCTACGGCAACGCGATCCATCTCGCCGGCGCCGTCAAGGATCGGAAGAACCAACGCGCCACCGCCTCCGACTGGATGGAACTCGAGAAACAGCGCGGAATCTCGATCAGCTCCACGGTGCTCCAGTTCGATTTCGGCGGCTGCGCCGTCAACCTGCTTGATACGCCCGGCCACAAGGACTTCTCCGAAGACACCTACCGGGTCCTCACTGCGGTGGACGCCGCCCTGATGGTGATCGATGCCGCCAAAGGCGTCGAAACCCAGACCCGCAAACTCTTCGAGGTCTGCCGCCGTCGCGGGGTTCCCATCTTCACGTTCATGAACAAATGCGACCGGCCGACGCGCAACCCGCTCGACCTGCTCGATGAACTCGAAAACGTCCTCGGCCTGCAATCCTCGCCGGTCATCTGGCCCTTGGGCAACGGGCCGTCGTTCAAGGGCGTTTTCGACCGCCGCACGCGCCAGGTCCACTTGTTCGAGCGCGTTCCGGGGGGCAAGTTCCATGCCCCCGTCAGCGTGACGTCACTCGACGACCCGGCTGTGCGCAGCAAGCTGGACGATGACACCTATCGCGACGTCACGGAACAGCTCGAGATGCTCGACGGCGCCGGCCACCCCTTCGATCTCGCCGCAGTGCAGGCCGGCCAGCAAACCCCGGTGTTCTTTGGCTCGGCGGTGAACAATTTCGGGATCGAGCTGCTCTTGAACGGATTTCTCCAAAACTCCGTGCCCCCGGCCCCGCGCCAGTCCGTTGCGGTCACGGTCCCGGGCTCTCCCGCACCCACGGTCGCTCGTGAAGTGCCCGTGGCGGACCCGAAATTCTCCGGCTTCATTTTCAAGATCCAAGCCAACATGGATGCGAAGCACCGCGACCGCATCGCGTTCCTCCGCGTGTGTTCGGGGAAGTTCGAGCGCGACATGGTCGTGACGCACCAACGCGCCGGCAAACAGGTCCGGCTGTCCTCGTCGCACAAGCTCTTCGGTCGCGAACGCGAGACGGTCGACGTGGCGTGGCCGGGCGACGTCATCGGTTTGGTTGGCCACGACTCTTTCGGCATCGGCGACACCCTCACCACGGACCGGTCGATTTGTTACGACGAGATTCCCCGTTTCCCTTCGGAAGTCTTTTCCTACATCTCGAATCCCAACACCGGCGACGCCAAGAAATACCGGACCGGTCTCGAGCAACTCCTGCAGGAAGGCGTGGTGCAGTCCTTCAACGCCAAGAACGCTCCGGCCGGTGCCACGCTGCTCGCCGCGGTCGGTCCCCTGCAATTCGAAGTCGTGCAATGGCGCCTCCAGAGCGAATACAGCGCCGAATCACGCCTCACGCCGACACCGTGGACGCTGATGAAATGGCTCGCGCTTCCCCCGACGATGAAGGGACCGAAGGGGTTCGACTCCTCCCGCGTCATCGTGGCCACCGGCGTCAGTTTTGGTTCCGACAAGTTTGACCAACCCGTGGTTTTCTTCCCGAACGAGTGGACGATGCGTTACTTCGCCGAGAAGAACCCCGAGCTGAAACTGAGCGATTTGCCTCTGGAACAGCAGGGTTGATGGTGGCATCAAAGAGGGACTCGCGACGAGCCACCCTCCATGATCCTGCGACTCCTTCTGCTTTTCACTTTCTTGATCGTCGGCGCCTTGGCCGACCCGGCGGCCAAGCCGGACCGGCCACCGGTCATGCTCTTCGTCCACGGGGCGTGGGGCGGCGCCTGGCAATTCGGCAAGATCGACCCCTTGCTGCGCGCGCAGGGCTTCGATGTCCGTCGCGCGACTTTGACCGGACTCGGCGAACGCTTCCATCTGGCCGACGACGAACTCGGTCTCGAAACCCATATTGAGGACATCGTAAATCTCATTCGTTTCGAAGACCTGCGAAACATCATCCTCGTCGGCCACAGTTACGGCGGCATGGTGATCTCCGGCGTAGCCGACCGGATGCCCGATCGAATCGCCCGACTCGTTTATCTCGATGCGTTCGTGCCCAACGATGGGGACAGCGTCGCGACGTTGCGCACGGGAGAGGCCGATCTCACCCCACTCGCACAGGATGGATTTGTGGCTCCGTGGTGGGTCAAGCCCGACCGTCCCTATCCCAAGGACGTCCCGCATCCGCTCAAGACCCTGACCGACAAGATTTCCCTCACCAACCCCGCCGCGCGGGAAATTCCTGCGACCTACATTCTCACCGTGGAAGCCGGCCAACCGGCCGACGAGGACGATTTCGCACCCCACGCCGCCCGCGCACGAGTGCGCGGCTGGACGGTCTTGACGTTGGAGGGCGACCACAATCCCCACTGGCGCCGGCCCGGCGAAACCGCGGCGTTGCTCGGGACGTTGCGCTAGAATTCCGGCCGACTGCCCGATGAAAGACCCGCGAGACAAAGTGCAAAAAATCCACCGACACGCCTGGCTGTGGGAGCCCTTGGAGGCCGAGGCCAGTTTCTTGTTGCGGACGATGTTTGGCGCCAAAGCCGTGTATCTCGACGGCAAGATGATGCTCTGTCTCTGCGACAGCGAAGAGCCATGGCGCGGCCTGCTGGTGTGCACGAGCCGCGAGC
>JAUXOH010000392.1 GCA_030682505.1 Candidatus Didemnitutus sp.
CCTCGCGCACGAACTGCTGGCTGAGGAAGAAAACCGCGTCGAGGTTGATCCCCATCACGTCGTCCCAATCCTTCTCGGAGAACTTCTCAAAATCATCGCGGCGGATGATGCCGGCGCAGTTCACGAGAATGTCGAGGCCGGCCGAAAACTTCTTCGCCTCCGCGATGAGGATCGGGATCTGGCTGCGGTCGCCGAGATTGCCCACGACAGTGGCGCATTTGCGACCGAGGGCCTCGACCTGTTGCTTGGTGTCGTCCGCCGGGAGAATGTCCACGGCAACGATGTCCGCTCCCGCCTCGGCGAGCGCGAGCGCCATGCCCTGGCCCAAGCCGCGGGCGGCACCGGTGACCACGGCGGTCTTTCCGTCGAGTTTGAATTGGTCGAGAATTGAGCTCATAAGAAATTGGCGGTGAAAGACGGGAAGCCGCGGGTCACCGCAATTGCGCCAACGGCGCGGGATCCATGTCGGCAAAATCCTGATTCTCCCCGCCCATGCCCCAGACGAAGCCGTAGTTGGCCGTGCCGGCCCCGCTGTGGATCGACCACGGCGGCGAGAGCGCCACTTCCCGGTCCCGCACCACCAGGTGACGCGTTTCATCCGGCCGGCCGAGGAAGTGAAACACGGCCGCCTCTTTCGGAACGTCAAAATAGAAATAAACCTCGGACCGACGCGTATGCGTGTGCGGCGGCATGGTATTCCAGATACTGCCTGGTTCCAAGAGCGTCAGACCCATCACCAGCTGGCAGCTCTTGATGCCGTCGGCATGAATGAACTTGTAGATGGTGCGTCCATTGGACGTGGCGGACGAACCGATCGACGCGCCCTTGATGTCATCATGCCGGGCCAACGTCGTCGGATACGCGGCGTGGGCCGGATAACTGAGCAGGTAAAAGCAGGCCGGCTTGCTGGCGCGCTTGGAACTGAAAACCACCCGGCGCGCGCCGCGGCCGACGTAGAGGCAATCGAGTTTGCCGAGCGAGAAGCGCACGCCATCCACTTCGACGACGCCTTCCTCTCCGACGTTGACCACGCCCAGTTCGCGCCGTTCACAAAAATAACCGGACGCCAGTTCGCGCGCGGTTCCGAGGGTGAGTTTGCCGCGCGTGGGAATCGCGCCACCGATGACCGCCCGGTCGGTTTCCCAGTAACGCAGCAGCAATTTGCCGGGTTGGAACAGATCGCTCAGCAAAAAGGCAGAGCGAAGTTCATTGCTGCACATCCGCACGTAACTGCGGGCATCGAGGGCGGGATGGATTTCCATGGGAAAAGGAGGCGGGGATTGAAAAAACTAGCGCACCGGGGCGCACAAAAAGGACGATTTGACCGGGAAAAGACCGGTCGCGGGGGTCGAAGCCAAATGTTCGCTAATGAACGAGTGTTTCATATATGAAGTTTTGAGCATTTTTCGCAAGGACAAACTGCCCGGGTTTTCGGTCGGTTTCCCGAGTGACCGGACGGGGTTGGGCTCACGGCTGGACTCCGGCGACGCGAAACCACGAAAAGGTCGCGGTCGCTGGTTCAGCCGCGAGTTGCTGGGCGAACAGGCCGACCTTGGCGCCGACCCATCGGCCCGGTTGCGCGGCAAATTCACCTCCCAGCGGCACGAAGGGTTTCCCGTCCTCGACGTTGTAACTGAATCGCACCCGGGCGCCCGCTCCGACGGTGACGCGCAGCCAGGCGGTGCTCCCCGGCACCGGCAAGGACACATCCGTGGTTTCCGGCGCGCCGTCCATGGCTTGGAGGCAACGCTTGAGCACCAGACGGGTGCCCCGCGGATCCGACTCCAGTCCGATCCAGGCGTAGTCGGAACCAAACACGATCAAACCCGCTTGGGCCCCGGCACCGACTTCGAGTCGAGTCGTGACCACAAATTCCTCCGCAGGAAATTTCTGCAACAGGAGATGCGGCGCCGCCCAGAGGTTGGGCTGCGCGGCCGGCCGCGCGTGCAACCGGAGTCCCCCACCCGGGGCGGCAATTTCCCACCAACCTTCCCCGGGGTTGGCCTGCCATTGCCACTGCAGACCGGGTTTCCCACCGTGAAACTCGTCACTCGTGGGTGGAACGGCCACCGGGGCCGAAGCCAAGGCGGGTTTGCGATGCGCCGCGAACGGTTCGCCGCGCCCGTCACCGTCGGCATCACTTCCGATCACCGGCCAGCCTTCGCGCCACTTCACGGGTTGCAAGTGCACCACGCGGCCGGAGGCGCGCTTGTCCTGAAAATGCAGGAACCACCAGTCGCCTTCCGGGGTGTCCACAAGCGCACCTTGGTGCGGGCCGTTGATCGCGGTCGATCCCTGCTCCAGCACGATGCGGTCTTCGTAGGGCCCGCGAATATCCCGCGCCCGGAAGACCGATTGCCAGCCGGTGCTGACGCCGCCCGCCGGAGCGAAAACATAATACCAACCGTCGCGCTGAAAGAATTTCGGCCCCTCCAGCGTGCCGTAGCCCGGCAGCTGATGACCATCGATGACGACCCCGAGGTCTTCCACCGCGCGCGTGCCCGTCGCGTCAAGCTGCAGCAGCGTGAGCACATTGTTGAAACCCGCGCGACTCTTCGCCCACGCATGAATCAAGTAGACGCGGCCGTCGGCATCCCACAATGGACACGGATCGATGAGTCCCTTGCCCCCTTTGACCAGCACCGGCTCGCTCCAGGCGCCCCGAGGATCCGTCGCCGTGATCACATAGATGCCGAAATCCGGATCAGGGTAATAGATCCAGTATTTCCCGGCGTGGTGACGAATCGCGGGTGCCCAGACGCCCTTGCCATGCTGGGGCTGGGCAAAGGCGGCTTCCGGCACCAACCGGGGCAACGCGTGCCCCACGAGCGTCCAGTTCACCAGGTCGCGCGAGTGCAGCAGCGGCAATCCGGGCACGTGGCTGAAACTCGAGGAGGTCATCCAGTAATCATCGCCGACCCGCACCACGTCGAGATCGGAATAGTCCGCGTCGAGAACGGGATTCCGGTAGGTGCCATCACCTTGATCGGACACCCACGGCGCGCGGCTCGCGCGCCGGGTCGGATCCCACTGGTCCGTTCCTGCCAGGACCGCCCCGGGCGTCAATCGTCCGGCCTCCTCGGCCGTGAGTTTTCTCGCCCAGGCCACGCGAGCCTCGCCGGCCGCACCCGCGCCGGTGCTGCCAAATTCCGCGTAACGCGCCGTTTGCTCGGCCTGCACCTTCTTCCAATTGTGCCAACCCTCCGCGCGAATCACCTCTCCCATCTCGGTGCGCAGAAAAACGGTGGCGGCGTAATCACGCCACGGTCGGCCGAGGTAGGCGCGCACTCCTTCGGCACCGGTGATCCGACCGTCGGCGAAGACAAAACCGTGCGCCTGTTCCTGCGGCGTCGACGCGGCCGTCACGTAGCCGTCGCGCAGCACGTGAACGTGGCAGTTTTGCAACCACGCCGTTGCCGCGCCGAAGATGAAGTCCACATGCCCCTCGATATAACAGTCCTCAAAGTAGTGACGCCCGCGATTGAGCAAGATCGTGTCCTGCCAACCGAGAAAGCGGCAGCGGCGAAACTCCAGGCGGTCGCCGTCGGCGCGCAGCGCCAACGCCTGCCCGACCGGTCCGGCCGTGTTGGCGAAGGTCAGGTTTTCCCAGATCATGCCATCCCCATCGATCTGCACCGTCGGCGTCCGGAACGTCCCGATGGGTTTGCCGTCCGGTCCGGGCAAACCGGCGTGCAGGTTGAACTGGATGACGGTTTGCGCCGCGTCCTCGCCGACGATCCGCATGTGCCCCCGTTCGCGCTGCACGTAGATGCGCTCTTCATAGATCCCGTTCCGGACGAAAATTTCCCAGCGCGGCGCCGCGGGGTCCGTGCGCATCGGTGCGGCGCTGATGGCTTCCTGCACCGACCGGTAATCACCGCTGCCATCGAGCGCGACAATCGCGTCGGGTCGGGCGGCCAGGGAGCACGCGAGCAGAAGGAACCAGGCGGCGAGAAGGTGTTTCATGGATTAAAAGACCAGGCGGGTGGAGAAAGTGAGTTCGCGGCCCGCGCCGAGGCGCGCGTGGCTGGCGAGCAGGTCGCGATCGAAGGCGTTGCGCAGGCCGACCTCGAGTTCGAGGGTGCGTTGCTTGCCGCGCCAAGCGCGGCCGAAATTGGCGTGCACGACGCCGTAACCCGGGTAGACCAGCAAATCGCGGCGGGTGTCGGCATAGTTTGCCACATAGCCATCGATATATTGCCACGTAAGGGCGCCGAAAAATCCACTCACCGGTCCGGGTGGGCGGTAGCGGAACTGCGCGCTCGCGGTCAAGGCGGGCAGACGCGGGATCTCGCGGCCGACTTCCTGGGGCAGGTCGGGGGACTTCGTCGTGATCGCCTGCATGGCGACAGCACGCAACTGCAGGGAAAGCGGTTTGGTCAGCTGCCAACGCAGATCCCCGCGCATGCCCCGGTAACGTTCCTCGCTGGCCGTCACGAGCTGCGGCTGCGTCTGGTTGGCGTCTGCGATCGGATCATCGTAGAGCGGATTGCGGCGCGAGATGTCTTGATTGAACAACAGGAATCCTCCCGCTCCATATTCCCACGCGCCGGTCGCGCTGCGCCCCCGCAATCCCGCTTCATGGCCCAAGGTGGTCTCGTTGTCCTGGATCCGTCCGGTGCGCGCATCGACCCGGGTCGAGGGGTCAAACGCGGTGCTGGTGCTCGCAAAGAACAACAGCCGGCTCGGTCTCACCTGCCAGTTCAGTCCGGCATGGTGGCTCAACTGGGCAGCCCCGTCGCTCAGCAGCGGACGCACGGCACCGACCCGGTGATCGGCGACGGTGAGGTCGACCTCATCGTAGCGCAACCCGACGGAAGCGACCCAGCGACCGCTGGCGAAAGCCATGCGATCACTCAATTCGAAGGCGGTGTAGCGCGTCGTCTCGGTGCGATCGGTGAGGATGCGGGCGAAGACGTCGGGGGTGAACGCCGGGATCGAATAGTCCGGCGCCAGGGGGTTGAAATTCCGGACGCTCAGCGGGAGCGCGTCGCGCACCGCTTTCGGCAGGGCACGGTCCTCGCGGGCATACCTGCCCCACGTGTTGCTCCCCGCGGCGAGCAACTTGTGCTCGGCGCCGAAGCGCCGGAAGCGCGCCGTGGCCTCCAGTTGCAGGACGAAGGCCCGCTGCGGTTGCTCGACGTGCCGGGGTTCCCGCGTGCCTTCGAACAATCCCGTGTCGAGCGACAGCACCGAGGTGGTGAAGCGGTCCTGGTTGACGTTGCGCCACCACGCCTCGGCATTCGCGCGCACGCTGAGGTTCCGGCTGGGCTGACCATCGAAGAGCACGCCGAGGAGTGCACTCCGCCGGCGCACGGCCGCGTCGGGTCCGTTCGCGTTGAACGTGGCGAGGGGCAAATACGGACCGGCAATCAGCGCCTCCCCCGCCGGGCGATACTCGGGAATTCCGGGCGAAGCATGGGCGTTGATCTCGCGGAAATCCGCGGAAACCTGCGTGCTGGCCGTCTTGCTGTGTTTCCAAGTGAGGGCGGCACTGAGGAGCAGGGATTCCTCGCGGGCAAACTCCTCGGGGCCCTCGCGCCGCTGCCAATCCAGCGCGACGCGCTGCCACGCCTTCTTGGGGACGACCGGACCGGTGGTTTCCAACTGCGCGCGCTGCCGATCGAGGCTCGTGAACTGCACCTCCGCCCGATTCTGCGGCTTGGGGCGCGGGCGGGCGGTTTGCGAATCCTGAATGCCCCCCGGAGCGGCCCGACCCAACACGGGCACGAGGGGTCCCTGGATCACGAGGGTGCGCGCGGCGGTGAGAGCCTCGGCGATGCCGAGTTGAACAAACCCATTGCGCAGAACCGGCGTTGGAAAACCCCGCAACCGCAGCCGGTCATCGCCGGCGATCCGCTCGGCCGGTGAGGGATTGGCCACCACCGCCAATTCGCCGGCCAGTTCGAACGCGACTCCATCCTCCCGCGCGAAGTCCGCGCCGCGAACCAGATCATTCGAGAAGGGTTCGTCGCGCATCTGCGCCTCCCATGAACCGAGACCCGTCGAATCGTAGTCGTCGTCCCATCCGCCGGTGACCACCGCGAGCGGTTCGAGCACGACGGGGGGTTCGTCGTTCACGACCCGTTGGGCGCGCGCCAGGGGAACGAGCGCCCAGCCCGACAGGAGAAGCGAAATGACGAGGCGCATCGGCAAGCGGTGGTTCAAGGAAGTTGACGGGGCGAAAAGCGAAAAGTCCGCCCGCCATTATTGGCTGGCGGACTTCCCCTAACAACCCGGACGCGAACGCCCGGGCCGGTGCCGGAATCGGTTGAGATTCCGGCAAGTCTTACCAGCTGCCCTTGACGCCGACCGAGAACTGCACGCCGAATTCCTCGATGCGGTAGGTCTTGGCGTATTCCGGCGTCACCGCGTTGTAGCGCAGGAGCTTTTGCTGGACGTTGAGCACATTGCGGGCGTTCGCGAACACCGTGAGGCGTTTGCTGAACTGATATTCCGCGTTGACGTCCGTGAAGGTGCGCGGGGCGTAGTATTCACGGAAACCGGCGGTGACACCGTATTGCGCTCCGGTCTGCAGGTTCAATTGCTGTTCGCCGCGGTAGTTCCACTTCAACTGCACCACGATCGGCTTGGCGCTGTAGGTGATGCCCCAGCTGGCGGACTCCTTGATGAACTTCGCAAAGTCCGCGTTGTTCGGACCGGACAGATCAAGCTTGGTGCCGTTGGCGAAGACGGAGAAGTTCCGACCGATACCGGGTAGGAAGTTGAGCGGCTGTTGATAGTTGAACTCGAACCCGCTGATCTTGGCCGCCCCCACGTTGACCGTGGTCTGGAGGTTCAAGCCGAGCGTGGTCGGATCAAGATTGAATTCGGTGATGTCGTCGGTTGTCACCAAGCGCGCGGCCTGCCCCCAGAAGTCGCTGATGTCCTTCCAGAAATAGCCCGCGGAAATCACACCGCCCTTGGGAATATAGTATTCCAGCGAGAGATCGTAGCTGTCGGCGTCCCAGGGTTGGAGCGCGACATTCGTCACGATCACGGTTTGGGCCGGGATGTTGCCGAGGCCGTCGTCAAACGCGGTCGTGGAATCGTTGACGCGGGCCAGCGGGAGGATGTTCGAGAAATCCGGACGTCCCAGCGTCTTGGCGTAGGCGAACCGCGCGATGAGGTTGTCGGTCACGTCATAGTTCGCGTGGAAGCTCGGGTAGTAATTGTCGTAGGACTTGCTGGTCTTGTAACCGCGCTCGGTGACGTTGGCCGCCAGTTGCGCGAGCGTGGTGGAAGCGGAGGTACCGCGGGTGCGCGGGCCGGCGCCGTCGTCTTCCGTCTTTTCGTAGCGCACGCCGGTGACGAGATTGAGGCGGTTTTGCAGGAAGCGTCCGTCCAACTGCACAAAGCCCGCGGAAACGGTTTCCGTCAGCGCCTGCGAGTTGACGAGGCGGAAGCGCTCGGCGGCGACTTGTTGCGCCACCGACTGCGTGAACATGGCGGGATTTGCCTGCCACGTGCTCCAGAGCAGATACGGGCTGACGTAATTGACCGTCGGCAGGCCGAAATGGGGGTTCTGGTTCAGGTAGGTCGCATCAATAAAGGTGCCCGCATTGGTCGAACCGCCGAGGCCGTTGTACGTCCACGTCGAATCATAGCGCTTGATGTCGCGGTCCTGCTGGCGGACGGACACGCCGACCTTGATCGAGCTGCGGAAGGACGTATCCAGCTCGCGCTTGGCGCTGAGGTCGAAGCCGCTAAACTCATCACTGGCGTCGATCGGATTGATGCGGCCCTGCGTGATGTTGTAGTTGGACAGGTTGGTCCAATCGATTTCGCCGCCGGTGGAATTGAAGGCGC